>NZ_JBJLSG010000078.1:0-23567 GCF_050871925.1 Kineococcus gurbantunggutensis | reverse complement strand
TGGAGGACGTGCTGCGCCGGACGCTGGTCGAGGCCAGCCGGCTGGTGTGAGCGGCGGACCCGGGGGGGGGGGGCGGCGGGGGCGCGCCCCCCCCCCCCCCCCCCGCGGGCCGGGGCCGGCGCCCCCGGGGTGCCGCCGAACGCCGGGCACAGCGCCTTGTGGTCGCACCACGAGCACAGCCGCCCCGGCCTGGCCGGCCACTCGCCGCTGGCGCGGTTGCGCTCGATCGCCGCCCACAGCGCCCGCACCTTGCGCTCGGTGGCGCGCAGCTCGTCCTCGTCGGGGGCGTGGCGCAGCACGTGCCCGGAGCCGAGGTACACCAGCTGCAGCTGGCGCGGCACCACCCCGCGCAGGCGCCACAGCACCAGCGCGTAGAAGCGCAGCTGGAACAGCGCGGCCGCCTCGGCGGACGCCGACGGCGCCCGGCCGGTCTTGTAGTCCACCACCCGCAGGTCCCCCGAGGGCGCCACGTCCACCCGGTCCACCACCCCGCGCAGCACCGGCCCGTCCGCCAGCGGCAGCTCCACGAGCACCTCCCGCTCGGCCGGCTCCAGCCGGGCGGGGTCCTCCAGCTCGAAGTAGCGCCGCAGCAGCGCGCGCGCCGAGTCCAGCCAGCGCTCCTGCTCGCGCGCGCCGGCGTCGTCGTCGGCGAACAGCGCCCCCACCCGCGCCTCGCGCTCGCGCAGCCGCGCCCACTGCTCCTCGACCATGCCGCACGCCGCCTCGGCGGTGCGCCCGGCGGCGGGCAGGTCGAACAGGTGCTCCAGGACCGCGTGCACCAGCGTGCCGCGCACCGCGGCCGGCGACGGCGCCTCCTCCAGGCGGTCGACGGTGCGGAAGCGGTACAGCAGCGGGCAGCGCAGGAAGTCCGCCGCCCGCGAGGGCGACAGCCCCCGCGCGGCGCGCCCGCCCGTGCCCGCGCCGCCGGTGCCCGCGCCGTCCGGGCCCCCCGCGCCGGGAGCGGGCGGGGCGGGGGCGGCCGGGGCGGTGCCGGGGGCCTCGTGGGTGCTGGAGCTCACCGGGCCCACGCTAGGCGCCGCCTGCGACACCGGGTCCGCGCGCGCTGGCGCGGCCCCCCGGGGCGCCCGCGGAGGCCCCGCGCCCGGCCCCGCGCCCGGCCCCGGGACGGTGCCGCGCGGGCCCGCCGCGGTGGGCGCGCGCCGGGACGCCCCCGCGGCGACCTAGGATCGGCGGGTGCGCTGCCCCCGACCCCTCGACCTCCCCGCCGGGACCGGGGCCGGTCGCCCGTGAGCGGCGCCGGGATCCGGCTGGGACGCCCCTTCGGCGTGCCGCTGCTGCTCGCGCCGTCGTGGTTCCTCTTCGCCGCCGTCATCGTGTGGGTGTTCGCCCCCGTCGTCGCCCCGCGCGTGCCCGGCCCGGCGGCCTACCTGGTGGCCTTCTCGTACGCGGTGCTGCTGCTGCTGTCCGTGCTGCTGCACGAGGTGGCGCACGCGCTGGCCGCGCGCGGCTCCGGGATGCGGGTGACCGGCATCGTCCTCAACGTCTGGGGCGGCCACACCTCCTTCACCGAGGAGGGCGGCAACCCCGCCGGCCCCGGCCGCAACCTGCTCATCGCCGTGGTGGGCCCCGTCACCAACGGCGTCATCGCGCTGCTGGCGCACCAGGCCGGCGAGCTGGTGCGCGCCCAGCCCGGCCCGGTCGGCGTGGGCGGGCTGCTGCTGAGCGCGCTGACCCTGTCGAACCTGCTGCTGGCGGTGTTCAACCTGCTGCCGGGGCTGCCGCTGGACGGCGGGCACGCCCTGGAGGCGGTGGTGTGGAAGGTGCGCGGCGACCGCCTCGACGGCACCGTCGCCGCCGCCTGGGCCGGGCGGGTCCTGGCCGCGGCGACCCTGCTGGCGGCCGTGGCCGTGCCGCGCCTGCTCGGCTGGGGCACCTCCCTGACGCAGGTGGTCTGGGCCGGGCTGGTCAGCGCCCTGCTGTGGCAGGGCGCCTCGCAGGCCCTGCAGTACGCCGCCCAGCGCCGCCGCGTGCCCCGGCTGTCCGTGCGCGCCCTGCAGCGGCCCGCCATCGGCGTCAGCACCCGCGCCACCGTCGACGAGGTCGTGCGCGCCGCGCGCGCGGCCATCGACGCCGGCGCCACCCGCGGCAGCTCGCGCGAGCTGGAGGTGGTGCTGGTCACCGACGACGGCGTGCCCGTCGCCGTGGTCGACACCGGCGCCCTGCGGCAGGTGCCGCAGGAGCGGCGCACCGCCCTGGGCGCCGGCGCCACCGCCCGCGCCCTGCCCCCGCGCTGCTGGGTGAGCGCGGAGCTGACCGGCCAGGAGCTGCTCGACGCCGTCACCGCGCACCCCGGCGAGCACGTCGTGCTCGGCCCCGGCGGGCGCGTGCAGGGCCTGCTGCACACCGGCGACGTCGTCGCCGCCGTCACCGCGCGCTGAGGCGCGCACCCCACCACGGAAGGACCCAGCGTTGAACGACGCCCCCACCGGCGCACCCGCCGGCGAACCCGGCGGCGCCCCCACCGGTGCCCCCGACGGCGCCCCCACGGGCGCGGCCACCCGCCGCGGCCCGCTGCGCGAGGGGGAGCGGGTGCAGCTGACCGACCCGCGCGGGCGCATGCACACCATCACCCTCACCGCCGGCAAGGAGTTCCACACCCACCGCGGCAAGTTCACCCACGACGACCTCATCGGCCGCCCCGACGCCACCACCGTCACCAACACCGCCGGCGTGGAGTACCTCGTGCTGCGCCCGCTGCTGGCGGACTTCGTGCTGTCCATGCCGCGCGGCGCGGCCGTGGTCTACCCCAAGGACGCCGGCCAGGTCGTGCAGATGGCCGACGTCTTCCCCGGCGCCACCGTCGTCGAGGCCGGCGTGGGCTCCGGGGCCCTGACGATGTCGCTGCTGCGCGCCGTCGGCGACGGCGGGCGGGTGCACTCCTTCGAGCGGCGCGAAGACTTCGCCGACATCGCCCGCGGCAACGTGGAGACCTTCTTCGGCGGCCCGCACCCCGCGTGGCGGCTGACCGTCGGCGACCTCGTGGAGTCGCTGCCGGCCTCGGGGCTCTCCGCGGCCGCCGGCACCGGCGCCGACCGCGCCGTGCTGGACATGCTCGCCCCGTGGGAGTGCCTGGACGCCGTCGCCGACGCCCTGGCCCCCGGCGGCGTCCTGATCTGCTACGTCGCCACCGCCACCCAGCTCTCCCGGGTGGCCGAGGCCGCCCGCGCCTCCGGGCGCTGGACCGAGCCGGAGGCGTGGGAGTCCATGGTGCGCGGCTGGCACCTGGAGGGCCTGGCGGTGCGCCCGCAGCACCGCATGGTCGGGCACACCGGCTTCCTGGTCACCACCCGCCGCCTGGCCGACGGGGTGAAGCCGCCGCTGCGCAAGCGCCGCCCCGCCCCGGGCGCGCACAGCGAGGACACCGGCGGCGGCGCGGGCCAGGACGCCGGCGCGGGCGCGGACGCCCTCGCCGACGGCACCGAGTACGGCGACCGCCCCGTCTCCGACCGCAAGGCGCGCAAGGCCGCCCGCGAGGCCGCCGCCGGTGCCGCCGCCTCGCACGGCGCCACCCACGGCCCCGCCGGGGTGGACGGCCCCGCCGGACCGGACGAGCCCGCCGGCCCGGCCGGGCCGGGCGCCTGAGGTGCCGCGCTGGTCGCGGCCGCCCGTCCTGCGCCGGGTCGAGCCGTTCGTCGCGGCGGTCCTGGCGCGCTGCGCGCTGCTGCTGGGCGCGGTGCCGGCCGCGGCCCGGTGGCTGCCGCGGCTGCGGGGCGCTCCCCGCGCCGGCCGCCGCGGTACCGGCCCGGCGGTGGTGCCCTCGTGATGGCCCACAGCCACGCCTGCACCGGCCTGACCGCCGGGGCGGCCACCCTGCCGCTGGCGCCCGTGCACGGCCCGCTGGGCGCCGTGGCGTGGGTGGCGGTGTGGGGCGGGGCGGCGCTGCTGCCCGACTTCGACCAGGGCGGCATCTCCTGGAAGCGGGCCCTGCCGAGGCCCACCGGCTCCACGGTGGCGCAGATGTGGGGGCCGCTGACCACCGGCGCCGCCGCGCTCGTGGGCCGCCTGGCCGGCGGGCACCGCTGGGGCACCCACGACCCGCTGCTGGCGCCGCTGGTCTTCGGCGCCCTGGCGTGGGCCGCCGCGCTGAACCCGTGGACCTCGCTGGTGGCGCTGGCCTTCGTCGTCGGCGCCGCCCTGCGCGGGTGCCACTTCGTCATCCCCGGCACGGTGGAGACCACCGTGGTGGGCAACCTGGCCCTGTCCTTCGGCCTGGCCTGGTGGGTGCTGCAGCGCACCCCCGGCGGGGTGGAGTGGCTGCCGTGGGCGGTGGCCGGCGGCGTGCTCGTGCACGTGCTGGGGGACTGGCTCACCGTCGGCGGGGTGCCGCTGCCGCTGGCCACGCCCCTGGCGCTGCTCGGCGGCAGGCGCCGGCGCACCGCCCTAGGGCTGTTCCGCACCGGGGCGCGCGTCGAGCACTCCGTCGCCGCGGTCGCGGTGCTCGCCGCCGCGGTCCTGCTGGTCCGCCACCTGCTCGGCTGAGCCCCGATCGGCCCGCGGGCGCTGCTCGCGCTCGCGGGCCTCCTGCAGCGGCGAGCGCCCGAAGCGCACGAGGACCTGCTCGAAGCCCTTGTGCCGCTGCGCCTGCGCCAGGCGGGTGTAGGCGCGCTGGTCGGCCTCGGTCAGCTCCACCGCGTCCGTCAGCGGCGTCAGCAGCGCCCGCGGGTACAGCCGCCGGGTGCGCACCACGTCGGCCTCCACGCACAGCACCACGCAGCAGGAGGCGGTGAAGAGGAACGCGATGCCGCCCAGGACCACCGTGAACAGCTGGTTGGACACGGTGGAGCGGGCCGCGACCTCCCCGACGATCCCGGCGCCGAAGTACTGCAGCAGCGTCCACAGCACCCCCATCGCCACGCCCCCGGGCAGCACCGTGCGCACCGCGGGCCGGTGCGCGGCCGCCAGCCGGAAGGCCACGCAGAAGCCGACGGCGGCCAGCGCCGCCGTCCCGGCGCGCGAGGCCCAGGTGGCCAGGCCGGCCGGGGCGTAGGCGCCGATGACGGCGCTGAGCACCGCGGTGCCCACCACGAACAGCCCGGCCGTCACCAGCAGCAGCAGCGCCCGCCCGCGCGCCGCGAACGGGTTGGGCCGCTCGTTGCGCGGCACCGCCCACGCCACGTTCACCGCGTTCTGCAGCGCCAGCGCCACGCCCGTCGCGCCGTACAGGGCGCCGACCACGCCGACGACCAGGCCGGTGGTGCCCCCGCCCAGGCGCTCGGGGCTGCCCAGCTCGCCGCCGATGACGGGCACCTGGCGCACCGCGGAGTTCAGCACCGCCTGCTGCGCGCCCGGGTCGCCGGAGAGCACGTAGCCCAGCACCGTCGACAGCAGCAGCAGCAGCGGCACCAGCGACAGGAAGCCGTAGTAGGTGATGAGCGCGGCCAGGTAGGCGCCCTGGTCCTCGAAGAACTTGTACGCCACGGCCAGCGGGTAGCCGACGGCGCGGTGGCGGCGCTGGAAGCCGTCCAGGCGGGCCAGGGCGCCGGGACGGTGCTCGGGGGCGGGCACGGGGATCATCTTCGGGCCGGCCGGCGCGGCGCGCTCGCCGGGCCCGCGGACGCGCCGACACCGATCCGCCTCGCGTTGTCGGCGCCGCGGGTTAGGGTCGAGTGCATCCACCGCCCGACCGGGGGACCGGGAAGGCTACGAGGGGGAGGATGCGCCATGACGGAACCCCAGCGCCGCTTCGGCGGCGGAGGTGAGCGGGACGCCCGCCACGCCGCCCTGCTGGAGGAGCAGCTCGGAGCCGCGCGCTCGCGGCTGGCCCAGGTCAACGCCCAGAACGACCGCCTCGCGGCGACCCTGCGGGACGCGCGCGACCAGATCGTCTCGCTCAAGGCCGAGGTGGACCGCCTCGGCCAGCCGCCCGCCCAGTTCGCCACCTTCCTCGCCGCGACCGGCGAGGGCACCGCCGACGTGGTCAGCGCCGGCCGCCGCATGCGGGTGGCCGTCAGCCCCGCCGTGGACCTCGCCGGCCTGCGCCCCGGCCAGGACGTCATGGTCAACGAGGCCATGAACGTCGTGGCCGCGTGCGACTACGAGCGCACCGGCGAGCTGGCCACGGTCAAGGAGCTGCTGGGCGACGGGCGCGCCCTGGTGCTGGCGCGCGCCGACGAGGAGCGCGTGGTGCGCCTGGCCGGGCCCCTGGAGGACGGCCCGCTGCGCGTGGGTGACTCCCTGACCGTGGACACCCGCTCCGGCTTCGCCTTCGAGCGCATCCCCAAGGCGGAGGTCGAGGAGCTGGTCCTCGAGGAGGTCCCCGACATCGACTACGAGGACATCGGGGGCCTGGGCCCGCAGATCGAGGCGATCCGCGACGCGGTGGAGCTGCCGTTCCTGCACGCGGAGCTCTTCCGCGAGCACGGCCTGCGCCCGCCCAAGGGCATCCTGCTGTACGGCCCGCCCGGCTGCGGCAAGACCCTCATCGCCAAGGCGGTGGCCAACTCCCTGGCCAGGAAGGCCGCCGAGCTGCGCGGGGAGACCCAGGCCAAGAGCTACTTCCTCAACATCAAGGGCCCCGAGCTGCTCAACAAGTACGTCGGCGAGACCGAGCGGCACATCCGGCTGATCTTCGCCCGCGCCCGCGAGAAGGCCGGCCAGGGCACCCCCGTGGTCGTCTTCTTCGACGAGATGGAGTCCCTCTTCCGCACCCGCGGCTCCGGGGTGTCCTCCGACGTGGAGACCACCATCGTGCCGCAGCTGCTCTCCGAGCTGGACGGCGTGGAGCGCCTGGAGAACGTCATCGTCATCGGCGCCTCCAACCGCGAGGACATGATCGACCCCGCGATCCTGCGCCCGGGCCGCCTGGACGTGAAGATCAAGATCGAGCGGCCGGACGCCGAGAGCGCCGGGCAGATCTTCGCCAAGTACCTGACGCCCGACCTGCCGCTGCACGCGGACGACCTCACCGCCAACGGCGGCAGCGCCCGCGCCGCCGTCGACGCGATGATCCGCGCCACGGTGGAGCGCATGTACACCGAGGAGCCGGAGAACGAGTTCCTCGAGGTCACCTACGCCGGCGGCGACAAGGAGGTCCTGTACTACAAGGACTTCAACTCCGGCGCCATGATCCAGAACATCGTCGACCGCGCGAAGAAGATGGCCATCAAGGACCTGCTGACCTCCGGCCAGCGGGGCCTGCGGGTGGAGCACCTGATGAGCGCGTGCGTGGACGAGTTCAAGGAGAACGAGGACCTGCCCAACACCACCAACCCCGACGACTGGGCGCGCATCTCCGGCAAGAAGGGCGAGCGGATCGTCTTCATCCGCACCCTCACGCAGGGCAAGAAGGGCACCGAGGCGGGCCGCTCGATCGACACGGTCGCCAACACCGGCCAGTACCTCTGAGCGGGCGCCCCGCCGGCCGGCCCTGAGCCGCCGGCGCCGGCACCCGCGGGCCCGCACCCCCCTCGAGGGGTGCGGGCCCGCGGCGCGTCAGGGGGGCCCGCCGTCCTCCCACCACGCCGGCCAGGCCGCCAGCAGCGCGCGCGAGTCGGCGACGAACGGCCAGGAGGGGTCCGCCAGGCGCTCGCGCAGCCGCTGCGCCGGCTCCCACCAGCCGGCGGCGACCTCGCTGTCCTGCAGCACCAGGGGCGCGCCGTCCCACCACGCCTCGTACACGTGCGCCAGGTGGTGCGTGACGTCGTCGCGGTACCAGCGGCGCAGCACCGGCCGCAGCGCCAGCTCACCGGTGCCCAGCTCCTCGGCGAGCTCGCGCCGCGCGGCGGCGCCGGGGTCCTCGCCCGCGGCGACGACCCCGCCGGCCAGGCAGTCGTGCAGGCCCGGGTTGACGTCCTTGCCGGTGGTGCGCCGGTGCACGAAGACGCCGCCGCGCCCGTCGCGCAGCAGCACCCCGGTGGCCGCGTGCGGCAGGTTCAGCGCGCGCACCCGCGAGCGCGGCGCGCTGCCCGTCACCCGCCCGCCCGGGTCCGCCGGGTCGTACAGGGCCACGCTCTCCTCGCCCGCGACGTCCCCGCTCACGGGCGCCGACGCTACCGGTGCGCGCGGTGCCGCCGCAGGGGTGCGGCGTCCTCCGATCGGCTGACGCGGACGTGAGGGAGAACTCCCCACGACGGACGGACGACCCGCGGGGGAACGGCCTAGGGTGACGCGGGTGCGCGCCCCCCTGACCCCGCCCGGCCCCGTGCGTCCCGCGTCCCCCTCCCGCCGGCTGCTGCCCCTGGTGGGCGCCGCGGTGGCCGCGGTCCTGGCGCTGGCCGGGTGCAGCTCGGAGGAGGCGCCCGTCGTCACCACCGCCGAGGTGGGCCGCGGCGACGTGCAGGAGGTCGTCGAGGCCCCCGGCACCGTGCAGCCGCGCGCCTCCTCCACCGTGCAGGCGCCCGCGTCCGGCACGGTGGCCACCCTGCAGGTCGCCGACGGCCAGCGCGTCGAGGCCGGCCAGGTGCTCGCCACGATCGACTCCCCGCAGGCGCGCGACGCCCTGGCGCAGGCGGAGGAGGCCGACGAGCAGGCGGCGGCCCCGGGCCGCTCGTCCTCCTCGGGCCGCACCCCCGCCCAGCTCGCCGCGCAGCAGCGCCGCGCCCGCGCCGACGCCGCGGCCCGCTTCGAGGAGGCCGAGCGCCAGGCCGCGCAGCTGCCCGACCCGGTGGCCCGCGAGGCCGCGCTGGCCGCGGTGCGCTCCTCGCGCACCCAGTACGACCTGCTGGCCGCGCAGACGCAGGCGCTGGTGGAGCAGGTCAGCGCCGGCCTCGGCGGCGTCGACGACGCCGTCGCGGCCCTGGGCCAGGCGCAGCGGGTGCAGACGCGCGCGGCGGTCACCGCCGCGCGCGCCACCGTCGAGGCGCTGACCGTGCGCGCGCCCATCGCGGGCACGGTGTCGCTGGCCGCGGCCGGCGGCGCCTCGGGCGGGCTGCCCGCCGGCGCGGAGAGCCTGCTGCAGCAGGGCGGCCTGTCGCTGCCGCAGGGCGCGCTCGCCGGTGCCGGCGCGGGCGGCGGCTCCTCGGCGGCCGGCTCCCCGGTCCTCGCCGCCGGCGCCGTGGTCTCGGCGGGCTCGCCGCTGCTGAGCGTGGTGGACGCCTCCGTGCTGACCCTGACCGCGGACGTGGACGAGTCCGACGTGCTGCGCGTGCAGCCCGGGCAGACCGCGCGGGTGGGCGTGGACGCGGTGGAGGGCTCCGCGTACCGCGGCACCGTCACCAGCGTGGACCCCAGCGCCGCCAGCTCCGGCGCCGGGGCGGTCACCTACACGGTGCGGCTGAGCTACGACGGCGGCACCGCCGAGGGCGGCGAGCCGGCCCCGACGCCGCTGCCGGGCATGTCGGCGGTGGTCTCGCTGGTGGTGGCCGAGGCGCGCGACGTGGTGACCGTGCCGGCCGGGGCGGTGCTGCGCGCCGGCTCGGCCGGCGGCGAGGCGGACTCGGACTCGGTGTGGGTGGTGCGCGGGGGCGTCGCCGAGCGGCGCGCGGTGACCGTCGGGGTGCGCGGGGACGACGTGGTCGAGGTCACCGGCGGCCTGCGCGGCGGCGAGCGCATCGTCACCGGCGGCGCCGCGGACGTCGAGCAGGGCCAGCAGCTGTCGTGAGGCACCCCGGTCACCCCCCGCACGAGGACCTCCACGCGGAGCCCGGCGAGCGGCACCCCGGCGAGCGGCACCCCGCCGAGCACCGCGCCGAGCACCCCGACCAGCACCCCGGGCAGCGCCCCGACCAGCACCCCGCCGGGCGGCCGGGCAGCGCCGCGCCGACGGCGCCGGCGGGCGCCCCGGCCATCGAGGCCGTCGACGTCACGCGCAGCTACTCCTTCGGCGACAGCACCGTGCAGGCGCTGCGCGGGGTCAGCTTCACCGTCGACGACGGCGAGTACACCGCGATCGTCGGTCCCAGCGGCTCGGGCAAGTCGACCCTCATGCACCTGCTGGGCTGCCTGGACCGGCCCACCTCCGGCGTCCTGCGCGTGGGCGGGCGCGACCTGCGCGAGCTGTCCGACAGCGAGCTGGCGGAGCTGCGCAACCGCGAGATCGGCTTCGTCTTCCAGGCCTTCCAGCTGCTGCCGCGCTCGACCGCGGTGGACAACGTGGCGCTGCCGCTGCTGTACCGCGGCATCAAGGGCTCCGAGCGGCGCGAGCTGGCCGCGCAGGCCCTGCGCGCGGTCAACCTCGGGCACCGCCTGACGCACCGGCCCACCCAGATGTCCGGCGGCGAGCAGCAGCGCGTGGCCATCGCCCGCGCGCTGGTCGGCGAGCCGCGCATCCTGCTGGCCGACGAGCCCACCGGCAACCTCGACAGCCGCAACGGCGCCGAGGTGATGCGGATCCTGGAGGAGCTCAACGCCGACCGGGGGGTGGCGGTGGTCCTGGTCACCCACGACGACGAGGTCGCCGGCCGCGCCCGCCGCCAGGTGCGCGTGCGCGACGGGCTCGTGGCCTCCGACAGCGCCGCCCGCAGCGCCTCCGACGGGGCCGCCGGCGGCCCGCGCGCGGGCGGGGGAGCGGCGTGAAGGGCCTGGAGGCGTTCCGCGTCGCCCTCGACGCGCTGCGCGGCAACCGGCTGCGCAGCCTGCTGACCACGCTGGGCATCGTCATCGGCATCGCCGCGGTCATCGTCGTGGTCTCCATCGGCGCCGGCGCCCGCCAGCAGATCGAGTCCCAGGTCGAGGGCCTGGGCTCGAACCTGATCCTCGTGGTGCCCGGGCAGTTCGACACCCAGAACCTCTCCGCCAACGCCGCCTCGGTCTCCACCCTGCAGCGCGAGGACGGCGAGCTGCTCGCCGACGTCGTGGGCGACCCCGACGCCGTCACCGCGCGGCTGACCTCCGGCGCCCAGGTGCGCGCGGGCACCGTCGAGCAGTTCGTCACGGTGCAGGGCTCGGACCAGAACCTGCCGGAGGTGTTCACCCGCCCCGTCGCCGAGGGGCAGTTCTTCACCGGCACCGACGTCGAGGCGCGCCGGCGGGTGGCGGTGCTGGGCTCGCGCACCGCCGAGACCTTCTTCCCCGGGGTGGACCCGGTGGGCCGGCAGATCACCGTGGCCGGCACCCGCTTCCGGGTGGTGGGCGTCCTGGCCGAGCAGGGGGAGTCCTTCGGCGTCTCGCAGGACAACGAGGTGCACGTGCCCATCACCGTCGCCCAGCGCCTCTTCGGCCTGGAGCGGGTGGACGCCTTCGCCGTCAAGGCGGCCACCTCCGGCTCGGTGCCGCAGCTGTCGCAGGAGCTGTGGCGGGCGCTGAAGGCGGAGTACCCCGACCAGACCTTCAGCGCCGTCACCCAGACGCAGATCCTCGGCGTCATCGGCGACATCCTGGGTCTGCTGACGGCCGTGCTCGCCGCGATCGCGGGCATCTCCCTGCTCGTGGGCGGCGTGGGGGTGTCCAACATCATGCTCGTCTCGGTGCGCGAGCGGACCCGGGAGATCGGGCTGCGCAAGGCGCTGGGCGCGCGCCAGCGCGACGTGCTGGTGCAGTTCCTCGTCGAGGCGGTGCTGCTGACGTCCGTCGGCGGGGTCATCGGCATCGTGCTGGGGGTGTCCGGCTCGCTGCTGGTGGACCGCCTCTCGCCGCTGCCGGCCAGCGTGGAGTGGTGGAGCCCGGTGGTGGCCTTCGCCGTCTCCGCGGCGGTGGGCGTCTTCTTCGGCGTCTTCCCCGCCCGCCGGGCCGGGCGGCTGGACCCGGTGGTCGCCCTGCGCGCCGACTGACCCGGCGCCCCGTAGGGTCGGGGCGTGAGCGTGCGCAGGGTGACCGGCCTGGAGACGGAGTACGGCATCTCGGTGCCCGGGGACCCCGGCGCCAACCCGATGCTGCTGTCCGCGCAGGTCGTCAACGCCTACGCCGCCCCCGCCGCCGGGTCGATGTCCTCGGCGCTGCGGGCGCGGTGGGACTACGAGGACGAGGCGCCGCTGCGCGACGCGCGCGGCTTCGAGGTCAAGCGCGCCGCCGCGCACCCCTCGCAGCTGACCGACTCCCCGGAGCGCGGGGACGCGCAGGGCCGGCGCGGGCAGGGGCGCACCGCGCCCGGCACCGCCGACGTGGTCGGCGCCGAGCCCGAGGACCCCACGACGGCCAACGTCATCCTCACCAACGGCGCGCGCTTCTACGTCGACCACGCCCACCCGGAGTACTCCTCCCCGGAGGTGCTCACCCCGCGCGCGGCCGTGCTGTACGACCGCGCCGGCGAGCGCATCCTGCTGGACTCCCTGCGGCGGGTGGCCGCCACGGCGGGGCTGACGCCGGTGACGATCTACAAGAACAACACCGACGGCAAGGGCGCCTCCTACGGCACCCACGAGAACTACCTCATGTCCCGCGCCACGCCCTTCGGGGACGTGGTGCGCCACCTGACGCCCTTCTTCGTCTCCCGGCAGGTCTTCACCGGCGCCGGCCGGGTCGGCATCGGGCAGGACTCGGCCACCGCCGGGTACCAGATCAGCCAGCGCGCGGACTTCTTCGAGGTCGAGGTCGGCCTGGAGACCACGATGAAGCGGCCCATCATCAACACCCGCGACGAGCCGCACGCCAGCGTCGACAAGTACCGCCGCCTGCACGTCATCGTCGGCGACGCCACCATGTGCGAGGTCGCCACCCTGCTCAAGGTCGGCACCACCTCCCTGGTGCTGGCGGCGCTGGAGGCCGGCGCCCTGGAGGGCGGGCCGGCCGGGGACCTGCAGCTGAGCGAGCCGGTGCGCGCCCTGCACGAGGTCTCCCACGACCCGGGCCTGACGCAGCTGGTGCGCCTGCGCGACGGGCGGCGCATGACCGCGCTGCAGCTGCAGCGCGCCTACCTGGAGGCGGCCGCGGCGTTCGTGGAGGACCGCCTCGGCGACGACGCCGACGCCGACACCCGCGAGGTCCTCACCCGCTGGGACGCGGTGCTGACCAAGCTGGAGCACGACGTCTTCTCCGCCGCCCGGGAGCTGGACTGGGTCGCCAAGCTGCGCCTGCTGGAGGGGTACCGCTCGCGCGACGGGCTGGCCTGGGACCACGCCCGCCTGCAGGCGGTGGACCTGCAGTGGTCGGACCTGCGCCCGGAGAAGGGCCTGTACCTCAAGCTCGCCGAGCGCGGGCAGGTGGAGCGGCTGCTCGCCGAGGAGGACGTCCAGCGCGCGGTGACGCACCCGCCGGAGGACACCCGCGCGTACTTCCGCGGCGAGTGCCTGGCCCGCTACGGCCCGCGCGTGGCCGCGGCCAGCTGGGACTCCGTGATCTTCGACGTGCCCGGCCGCGGCGCGCTGCAGCGGGTGCCGACCCTGGAGCCGCTGCGCGGCACCCGCGAGCACGTCGGGGCCCTGCTGGACCGCTGCGCCACCGCCGAGGAGCTCGTCAGCGCCCTCACCGGCACCTGAGCACCCCCCGCGCGCCGGTGACGCCCCCATCACGACCGGCGCGCACCGGCGCGCGAACGGCCCGGCGGGGTTAGTGTCGTTCGCGAGCCGGCCGCCGGGCCGGCGCTGACCGAGACGTCAGGGGGAGCCAGCCCATGCCTGGACAGGAGCAGCAGCGCCCGAGCCGCCGCGAGGACGAGCCGGAGGAGACCCCCGTGGTGCCCGCGCAGGCCACGGCGCAGTCCAAGGAGAGCGACGCCGAGGTCGACGCCCTGCTCGACGAGATCGACGAGGTGCTGGAGTCCAACTCCGAGGAGTTCGTGCGCGGCTTCGTGCAGAAGGGCGGTCAGTAGCCGCCCGCCCGCGCGCCCGCCCGGCGCTCCCCGGCGCCGCCGGGGGGCGCCGGGTAGGGTCGCACGGGTGAGCCAGGACCCCAGCGGACGGCTCCCGGCGGCTTACCTCGTGCCGGGTTCCTCGTCCTTCACCGAGTTCGTCCGAGACCACGCCCCCGAGGTGCTGCCCGGGGCGCGGCGGCTGCCCGCCGGCGGCACCGGCGCCCTGAGCGGCGGCCCCGGCGCGGGGCAGCCGCCGCACGCCACGACGATCGTGGCGATCGTCTTCGCCGACGGCGTCGTCATGGCCGGCGACCGGCGCGCCACCGCGGGCAACGTCATCGCCCAGCGCGACATCGAGAAGGTCTTCCCCGCCGACGACCACTCCTGCGTGGGCATCGCCGGCACCGCGGGCCTGGCGATCGAAATGGTGCGCCTGTTCCAGGTGGAGCTGGAGCACTTCGAGAAGCTCGAGGGTGCGCTGATGTCCTTCGAGGGCAAGGCCAACCGCCTCTCGGCGATGATCCGCGGCAACCTGGGCCTGGCCATGCAGGGCCTGGCCGTGGTGCCGGTCTTCGCCGGCTACGACCTGGCCGAGGGGCGCGGGCGCATCGTCAGCTACGACGTCACCGGCGGGCGCTACGAGGAGGTCGACCACCACGCCGTCGGCTCCGGCTCCGTCTTCGCCCGCGGGGCGCTGAAGAAGCTCTTCCGCCCCGGCCTGAGCGACGCGGACGCGGTGCGGGTGGCGGTGGAGGCCCTGTGGGACGCCGCCGACGACGACTCCGCCACCGGCGGCCCGGACCTGCTGCGGGGCATCTGGCCCGTCGTGGCCGTGGTCACCGCCGACGGCTTCCGCCGCCTGGGCCAGGACGAGCTCGGCGAGGTCGTGCGCTCCGTGGTCGAGGGCCGCACCGGCAACCCCGGCGGCAACCCGCTGGCCGCGCAGAGCCCCGCGCAGGCCCCGACGCAGCAGGGAGGTGCCCCGGCATGAGCGTGCCCTTCTACGTCTCGCCCGAGCAGCTGATGAAGGACAAGGCCGACTTCGCGCGCAAGGGCATCGCCCGCGGGCGGGCGGTCGTCGTCGTCGCCTGCGCGGACGGCCTGGTCTTCGCCTCCGAGAACGCCTCTCGGGCGCTGCACAAGATCTCCGAGATCTACGACCGCGTCGCCTTCGCCGCGGTCGGCAAGTACAACGAGTTCGAGAACCTGCGCGTGGCCGGGGTGCGCTACGCGGACCTGCGCGGCTACTCCTACGACCGCAGCGACGTCACCGCCCGCGGCCTGGCCAACGCCTACGCGCAGACCCTGGGCACCATCTTCACCACCGAGTCCAAGCCGTACGAGGTCGAGCTCGTCGTCGCCGAGGTCGGGGCCACCCCCGAGCAGGACCAGGTGTACCGCCTGACCTACGACGGCTCGGTCGCCGACGAGCACGGCTACGTCGCCATGGGCGGCTCCGCCGAGCAGATCACCGCCAAGCTCGCCGAGCGCTGGCGGCCCGGCATGGACCTGGCCGACGCGCTGCGCCTGGCCGTGGAGGCCCTGGGCAGCGACGCGGCCGCGGCCGCGGCCGGCTCCGGGCCGCGCGCCATCGCCCCCGACCAGCTCGAGGTCGCCGTGCTGGACCGCGCCCGCACCCGGCGCACCTTCCGGCGCCTGGCCGCCCCGGCGCTGGCCGGCCTGCTGGGCGCCCCCGGCGCCGGGCAGCAGGGCGAGGGCGGGCGCGCCGGCGCGGTGCCCGGCCCGGACACCCCGCCCGAACCCCCCGCCTGAGGCGCCCGGGCGGACCCGGCGGCCCGGTGGCGCGTTTCACTGCGCTGCCGGGCCGTTTCGTGCCTATGGTGGGCAGATGGATCGCAGGATCTTCGGACTGGAAACCGAGTTCGGCGTCACCTGCGCCTTCGAGGGGCAGCGCAAGCTGTCCCCGGACGAGGTGGCCCGGTACTTGTTCCGCAAGGTCGTCTCGTGGGGGCGTTCCAGCAACGTCTTCCTCAAGAACGGCGCCCGCCTCTACCTCGACGTCGGCTCGCACCCGGAGTACGCCTCGCCCGAGTGCGACGACGTGCGCCAGCTCGTCGTGCACGACCGCGCCGGCGAGCGCACCCTCGAGGGCCTGCTGGTGGACGCCGAGCGGCGCCTGGAGGAGGAGGGCATCGCCGGCGAGGTCTTCCTCTTCAAGAACAACACCGACTCCGCCGGCAACTCCTACGGCTGCCACGAGAACTACCTCGTCTCGCGCCACGGGGAGTTCGGGCGCCTCTCGGACGTCCTGATCCCCTTCCTGGTCAGCCGCCAGCTCGTCGTCGGCGCCGGCAAGGTGGTCCAGACCCCCCGCGGCGCCGTCTACTCGCTGTCCCAGCGCGCCGACCACATCTGGGAGGGCGTCTCCAGCGCCACCACCCGCAGCCGGCCGATCATCAACACCCGCGACGAGCCGCACGCCGACGCCGAGCGCTACCGCCGCCTGCACGTCATCGTCGGCGACTCCAACATGTCCGAGACCACCACCATGCTCAAGCTCGGCGCCACGGACCTGGTGCTGCGCATGGTGGAGGAGGGCGTGGCGCTGCGGGACGTGGCGCTGGAGAACCCGATCCGGGCGATCCGCGAGATCAGCCACGACCCCACCGGGCGCAAGCCCGTGCGCCTGGCCAACGGCCGCGAGGCCAGCGCCCTGCAGATCCAGGAGGAGTACCTGGAGAAGGCCAAGGACTTCGTGGAGACCCGGGGCCTGCAGACCCCCACGGTCAAGCGGGTGCTGGACCTGTGGGAGCGCGCCCTGCGCGCCGTGGCCACCGGCGACCTGAGCCTGGTGGACCGCGAGGTCGACTGGGTGATCAAGCGCAAGCTGCTGGACCGCTACATGGCCAAGCACGGGCTGAGCCTGACCTCCCCGCGCATCGCCCGCCTGGACCTGGCCTACCACGACATCCACCGCGGCCGCGGCCTGCACTACCTGCTGGCCGCGCGCGGCATGGCCGAGCGCGTGTGCTCCGACATCGAGGTCTTCGAGGCCCTGTCGGTGCCGCCGCAGACCACCCGCGCCAAGCTGCGCGGCGACTTCGTGCGCGCCGCCCAGGAGAAGCGCCGCGACTTCACCGTCGACTGGGTGCACCTCAAGCTCAACGACCAGGCCCAGCGCACGGTGCTGTGCAAGGACCCCTTCAAGTCGGTGGACGACCGCGTGGAACGCCTCATCGACAGCATGTGACCACCCTCCCGGCACCGCACAGGGTCCACGGTTAGGGTGCTGGGGACCGACCGACGACCGTGAGGATCCCCGTGCTCCGCCGAACCGCCGTCCTGCCCGCCGCCGCCGTGGCGCTCGCCCTCCTGCTGGGCTCGTGCGCCTCCGAGCCGGAGGCACCCAGCCCGGCGGAGCAGACCTCGGCCGCGACGCAGGCCGCCGCCGAGGTCGAGCCCGCGAAGGTCGACGACGCCCTGCCCGTCACCGTCACCGGCCCGGCCGACCCGACCGTGGCGCCGACCGTGGAGTTCGCCTCGCCGCTGACCGTGGAGGAGACCACCCGCAAGGTCGTCACCGCCGGCACCGGTCAGGAGATCGGCGCCGAGGACACGGTCCGCTTCGCCTACGCCCTCTACGCCGGCCCCACCGGCGAGGAGCTGGACTCCAGCTACGGCAAGACGGACCTGCGCATCGACGTGGCCCAGGTCACCAAGGGCATCGCCCGCGGGATGCTCGGCGCGCACGTCGGCGACCGCCTGGCCATCGCCATCGCCCCCGAGGACGGCTTCGGCGAGGCGGTGACCCAGTTCGGCAAGCAGGGCGTCGACGCGCAGAGCACCGTCGTGCTCGTCGCCGACATCACCGGCACCGTGCCCACGATCGCCACCGGCGAGGCCGTCACCCCGCCCGCGAACCTGCCCACCGTCGTCCTCGACGACGCCGGCGTGCCCCAGGACGTGGAGGTCACCGACACCGCGCCGCCGGCCGACACGGTCGCCCAAACCCTCATCAGGGGCACCGGCCCGGTGGTCACCAGCGGCATGCAGGTGAAGATGCAGTACGTCGGGGCCACCCTCGCCGACGGCGAGGTCTTCGAGAGCTCCTGGGAGAGCGGCAAGGCGTTCGAGACCGTCATCGGCCAGGGCCAGGTCATCCCCGGCTGGGACAAGGGCATCCCCGGGCAGACCGTCGGCAGCCGGGTGCTGCTCGTCATCCCCGCCGCCGACGCGTACGGTGACGCCCCGACCGGTGGCCAGCCCGCCGGCGCCCTGGTCTTCGTCGTCGACATCCTCGACGCCTACTGAGCCCCGGCGCGCCGGGCGGTCCCACGCCCCGGCCGACCACCCACCCGACCGCGACAGGAGCAGCACCCGTGAGCGAGCGCACCAAGCCCGAGATCGACTTCCCCGGCGGCGAGCCGCCCGCCGAGCTGCAGATCACCGACGAGATCGTCGGCGACGGTCCCGAGGCCACGCCGGGCACCACGGTCAGCGCCCACTACGTCGGCGTCGCCTTCAGCACCGGCGAGGAGTTCGACGCCTCCTGGAACCGCGGCCAGCCCCTGGACTTCCCCCTGGGCGCCGGCATGGTCATCGCCGGCTGGGACCAGGGCATCGTCGGCATGCGCGTCGGCGGCCGCCGCAAGCTGGTCATCCCCCCGCACCTGGGCTACGGCGACCGCGGCGCCGGCGGCGCCATCAAGGGCGGCGAGACCCTGATCTTCGTGGTGGACCTCGTCGGCGTCAGCTGACCGCGCGCCCCGCGCACGCGCGACGACCCGGACCGCCCCGCGGCGGCCGGGGCGTCGCGCGTGGCGCACCCGCCGCGCACCCGCCGCGCCCCGAGGGTCGCCCGGGGGCTCAGGCGCCCAGCAGGGCGGCTGCGTGCCGGCCCGCGGCGGCGGCGGCCACGAAGGCGGCGCGGTCCTCGCCCGGGCCGCGCCCCATCGTCGACAGCGCCACCGGGCACGCCGCGAGCGCCTCGTCCAGCCCGGCGGTGCCCACCGCCACCCAGCGGTGCCGCCCGGCCGGCGCGCACAGCCCGCGCGCCGCGGCGCGCACCCCGTCCCAGAAGCCGCCCGGCTCGTCGGCCGCGTCGGGCACCACCACGTCCACCGGCGCCAGCGCCACCCGGCCCACCGCGGTGGCCGAGTGGTGCGACAGGCCCCGGTGCCGCTCGCGCGGGTCCGCCTGCGAGACCCGCAGCGCCGCCACCGCCCGCCCGCCCAGCACCGCCGCCGCGTTCAGCGCCTCCCCGGCGGCCACCCCGGAGAACCCCCACCGCGAGCCGGTGCCCAGGTTCCCCGGGCCCTGCGCCACCACCACCACGTCCGCGCCGGCCACCAGCCGCGCCGCCAGCAGCCCCGTGTGCACGGTCGCGGCCTCCAGGTCGCCGCCGAAGCTCTGCCCGGTGCTCACGCACGCCGCCAGCCACCCCGCCTCGCGCAGGCCCGCCACGGCGCGCGAGAACGCCGCCGGCAGCGCGCCGCCGTCGGTCATCACGTACGCCACCCGCGCGCCCGGCGCGCCCGCGCGCACCCCGGCCACCACCGCCGGCACCGCCGAGTGCAGGTCCGCCACCACCACGGGGGTGCCGGCCAGGTCGTCCGCGCCGGCCAGGACGTCGTGGTGGCCGGACTCCTGCTCGTCCACGCCCAGCACCATCGCCTGCAGCGGCGTGTAGCGGGCCTTGACCAGGTGCCCCGGCCCCGCCGGCGGGTCCGCCGGCAGCGCCTCGGGCAGCGCCACGACCATCGCGTACCCGCCGGTGCCCAGCCCCCGCGCCAGCGCCGCGGTGTTCAGCAGGACCCGGTCACCGGGGGCCGGCCGGCCCACCAGGGCCGGGTAGGCCAGCGCGCGCACCACCGCGCCGGGCCGGTCCGCCGCGGCCGGGTCCGCGACCGTCCCCGCCGGCGCGCCCCGCACGAGCACCTCGCACTCCATCGCGCCGGGCCACTCCCGGCGCACCCGCTCGACCGTCCCCGAACGCCAGCGCAGCACCCGCCGACCCTAGGGCCTGCCCCGCCCCGCCCGCCGCGCCCGGCGTCGCGCCGGTGCCGCGGGCGGCGCGGGCGGCGCGGGCCAGGTGCGCGGGCAGCGCCGCCACCAGCGCGGGCAGCGCCGCGGGCACCTCGTACAGCCAGCCCGCGCCGGCCCGGCGGGCCGCGGCGTGCAGGGCCAGCGGCAGCGCCAGCGCCACCAGCACCCACGCCGCCGGCAGCCACCCCGGCCGCTGGGCGCCCGCCCCCGCGCCCAGCGCCACCGCCGCGCTCGTGCCCACCCCGACCACCAGCTCGTGCGCCAGGTACACCGGCAGCGTCGAGCGCCCCAGCCGGCCCAGCGCCGCGCCGAGCGCACCGGCACCGGGCAGCGACGTCAGCAGCACCGCGAACGCCAGCCCGGCCGCCACCGCCGCGGCGCTGACCGCGCTGAGCGCCCCCGGCACCTCCAGCAGCCCGCGCCCGTGCGCGGTCAGCACCGCCGCGCCCGCCGCGCTCAGCGCCGCCGCCGGCAGCGGCCGCAGCGCTCCCAGCACCCGCAGCAGCCGGGCGCGCAGGCACCAGCCCAGCAGGAAGAAGACCCAGCAGCGGCCCATCTGGTGCCACACGTAGAACGGCGCCCGCACCAGCTCCTCGGCCGCCGCCACCGACAGCGCCGCCGCCGGCAGCAGCGCCAGCGGCGCGCGGCGCCCCAGCGCCCGCGCCGCCGCGGTGAACGCCGCGAGCGCGTACAGGTACCACAGCCCCGTCGTGGGGCGCACCGGCGCCAGCAGCAGCGGCACCCAGCTGCCGGACTCCCACGGCTGGAAGCGCGGGGCGACCGCGCTGAAGACCGCGAAGCGCACCAGCGACCACAGCACGAACACCCACAGCAGCGGCACCAGCCGCGAGCGCACCAGCGACCCCCACGAGCGCTGCGCCGCCGAGGCCGCCAGCAGCCCGGAGACCAGGAAGAACAGCGGCATCCGCAGCAGCACCAGCTCGCCGTTCACCGCCCGCCACCCCGCCGGCAGCAGGTGCGCGGCGTCCAGGTGCAGCACCGAGTGGTGCAGCACGACGAGCACGATGGCCAGGCCCCGGCACACGTCCAGGGCGGGCAGGCGGCGCACGGGCGGGGGCCTCCGGGGGTCTCGGCGACGGGGGCGCCGGGCGGGCGCCGGAGCACCGCCGGACCGCGCGCGGCGGGCGGCGGTGCCGTCGGGTAGCGTCCAGTCCACCATGGCGAGCTCGGCATCCAGCACCGGCGCGGCGGCCAGCGCCGCCGCCCGCGGCGCGCGGCGCACCGAACGGCTCCTCAACCTCGTCATCGCCCTGTCGGCCACCCGCCGCTGGCTGACGAAGGAGCAGATCCGCACCGCCGTGCCCCAGTACGCCGACTGCGCCACCACCGTCGCCTTCGAGCGGATGTTCGAGCGCGACAAGGAGGACCTGCGCGAGCTGGGCGTGCCGCTGGAGACCGGCGGGGAGGACCCCCTCTTCGGCGACGAGGCGGGGTACCGCATCGACCGCGACGCCTACGCCCTGCCCGAGATCCGCTTCACGCCCGGCGAGCTGGCCGTGCTGTCCCTGGCCAGCCGCGTGTGGCAGCAGGCCAGCCTGGCCGGCCCGGCCACCCGCGCCCTGGTCAAGCTGCGCAGCCTGGGCGTGGAGCCGGACGAGTCCTCCCTGGTCGGCCTGGAGCCGCGCGTGCGCACCAGCGAGCCGGCGTTCGACCCGCTGTACGCCGCCACCCGCGACCGCGCCCCCGTCTCCTTCTCCTACCGCCGCGCCGGCGGCGAGGCCGCCACCCGCCACGTGGAGCCGTGGGCCATCGTCAGCTGGCACGGCCGCTGGTACCTCGTGGGCCACGACCGCGACCGCGACGCCCCCCGCGTCTTCCGCCTCTCCCGGGTGGCCTCGGCCGTCAAGCGCATCGGCCGCCCCGGCTCCTACCAGGTGCCCGACGACCTCGACCCGCGCGAGGTCGTCGCCGGCACCGTCGGCGAGCGCGGCACCCGCCGCGCGCGCCTGCTCGTGCGCCCCGGCAGCGCCCTGGCCCTGCGGCGCCGGGCCGTCGCCACCGAGCCCGCGCCCGGTCCGGGGGCGGGCTCGGACGCGGTGGGGGCGATGGACGTCGTGGAGGTCGACGTGGCCGACGTCGAGGTCAGCGCCGACGAGATCGCCTCGCACGCCGACGCCGTCGTCGTGCTGGAGCCGGCGGAGCTGCGCGAGGCGGTCGTGCGGCGCCTGCGCGGGGCCGCGGGGCTGCCCCCGGCGCCACCGCCCGCGCCCGCCGAGCCCGCCGAGCCCGCCGTGCCGGCCCTGCCGGGCGAGGGGGGCGCGCGGTGACCGGCAGCGCCTCCACCGAGCGCCTCTCCCGGCTGCTGGCGATGGTCCCGTACCTGCTGCGCCACCAGGGCATCCCCCTGGAGGAGGCCGCCGAGCACTTCGGCATCGGCACCGACGACCTCGTGCACGACCTGGAGCTGCTCTTCGTCTGCGGCACCCCCGGGCACCTGCCGGACGACCTCATCGACGCCCGCTGGGACTCCGGCCGGGTGTACCTGTCCAACGCCGACCCCATCGCCCGCCCCTCGCGCCTGGCCGTCGACGAGGCCGTGGCGCTCCTGGTGGGCCTGCGCACCCTGGCCGAGGTGCCCGGCCTGCACGACCGCGAGGCCCTGGACGGGGCGATGGCCAAGCTGACGGAGGCCACCGGAGAGGCCGCCGCGGCCGCCGGCTCGGTGCGCGTGGACGTGCGCCCCGGCGACGCCGCGCTCGACGACGTGCTGGCCGCCTGCCGGCGCGCCCTGGCCGAGCACCGCCGCCTGCACCTGGCCTACCTGGTGCCCAGCCGCGACGAGCTCACCGAGCGCGACGTGGACCCCATGCGCCTGGTCACCGTCGACGGCCGCTGGTACCTGGAGGGCTGGTGCCACCGCGTCGAGGGCGTGCGCCTGTTCCGCCTGGACCGCATCGAGGCCGCGACCGTCCTGGACGCCGACGGCACGCCCCCGGCGGGCGCGGTCTCGCGCGACGTGCAGTCCGACCTGTTCCGGCCCAGCCCCGACGACCTCGTCGTCACCCTGGACCTGGCGCCCCAGGCGGCGTGGGTCGTGGACTACTACCCGGTGCAGTCCAGCGAGACCGCGCCGGAGGGCGCGTGGGAGCAGGCCTCGCTGCGCGTGCGGCTGCGGGCGGCGGACACCCGCTGGGTGCGCCGGCTGCTGCTGCGCCTGGGCGCCGGCGCCCGCGTGGTGGACCCCCCGGAGCTGGCCGTGGAGGTCCGCGACGCCGCGCTGGCCGCGCTGGCCGCCTACGGCGTCGGGGACGGGGCCGGCGGGGACGGCGGCGCCGCGGTCGCGGGGCCGCGCACGGGCGCGACCGCGGCACCGGCAGCGGGTCCGGCGGGCGGGCGCTGACCGCTTCCCCCGCAGCGGCTTCGCGGTTCGTGCCCAGTCGCTCACGGAGTGTGTCAACCTGTCGGGCGAAGGGCGTTCAAGGGATTCCGGGTCCGTGCCGAAGCAGTGGGTGTCGGACGGCGGGAAAGCCGCCCACACCACGACCGGAAGGTGCCCACCATGACCACGATCAAGGCTTCGTGCCCCTGCTGCGGCGACGTCGAGCTGACCCCCAAGCAGGTCCGCCTCGTGGTGTGCTCGGCCAAGGAGCGCTCCTTCTACGCCTTCGGCTGCCCCGGCTGCAAGGACGAGGTCCGCAAGCCCGCCAGCGAGGACGTCGTGGCCCTGCTGGTCTCCGGCGGCGTGGCCGTCGAGCGCTGGGTGATCCCCGCGGAGGCCATGGAGGAGAAGGCCGGCGCCACCATCGCCTGGGACGACGTCCTGGACTTCGCCCTCGTGCTGGACTCCTGCGACGACCTGGCCACGCTGGCCGGCCGCGGTCTGCGCTCGGTGCGCTGACGCCCCCGCACCCCCTCGCCACCCCGCGCCCCGCGACCCCGGCGCGCCGGGCGGGCGCACCGCCGCCGCGGTGCGCGC
>NZ_JBJLSG010000077.1:0-23704 GCF_050871925.1 Kineococcus gurbantunggutensis | reverse complement strand
CCCCCCCCCACCCCCCGGGCGCGGCCCCCGGCCGCCCCACCCGCCGCGCGCCCCCGCAGGGGGAGAAGGGGGGAGGTCGCCGCGGGGACGAGGGGTGGATCAGCGCGGGGGGAGGGGCTCAGCGGGTCAGGCGCTCCTGGAGCAGGAGGGCGGCGGCGCCGACGGCGGGGGCGGTGGCCGCGGCGGTGGAGACGGTGACGGTGACCGGGCGCCCCCACACCCGCGAGCCGGCCGCGCCGAAGCGCTCGGTGATCGCGCGCCCATAGATCGCCGAGGCGGCGGCGAAGCCGGGGCCGGTCAGGACGAGCAGGTCCACGTCCAGGAGGTTCACCAGCGTCTCGGCGGCGGCGGCGACGTGGTGGGCGGAGTCCTGCAGCAGGGCGCGGCAGCCGGGGCCGCCGGTGCGCGCGGCGCGCGCGACCGCGGAGAAGTCGGTGAGCACGGAGCGGCGGGTGGAGGCCTCCAGGCCGGCCTCGGCGCGGGCGGCGGGGTCGGCCAGCGCGCGGCGCACGACGGTCTCGGGCCCGGCGACGGCCTCCAGGCAGCCGCGCCCGCCGCACCCGCACGGCGGGCCGTCGACCTGCACGCACACGTGCCCGAACTCCCCGGCGTGCCCGCGCTCGCCGCGGTGGGCGCTGCCGGCCAGGACCAGCCCGGCGCCCAGCCCGGCGCCCATGTACAGGGCGGCGAAGGAGCGCGCGGCGTCCACGCGGGCCACCCAGTACTCGCCGACGGCGGCGGCGGTGGCGTCGTTCTCCACGAGCACCGGCCAGCCGCTGAGGCGCTGCAGGTGCTCGCGCAGCAGGTCCCCGTCCACGGGGGCGCTGCCGGGGGCCGCCTCGCGCCCGGTGCGCCGCAGCAGCCCGTCGCGCGGGCCGCCCCACACCAGGCCGATGCCCAGGCAGGTGGAGCGCTGCTCGCCGGCCTTGTCGATGAGCCGGTCCACGTCGCCGGCCAGGCGGGCGGCGAGGTCCTCGGCGGTGACCCTGCCGGTGATCCGGCGGGTCAGGCGGGCCAGCACCCCGCCGGTCTGGCTGGTGAGGACGTAGGTGACGGCGGTGGTGCTCAGGTCGATGCCGACGGCGGTGCGCCCGCCGGGGTCGAGCTGGAGCAGGGTGCGGGGCTTGCCGGCGGTGGGGGTGCGGCCCACCTCGACGACCACGCCCTCCTGCAGCAGCCGGCGCACGGTGGTGGAGACGGAGGCCTCGGTGAGGCCGGTGAGGGCGGCGAGCTCGACGCGGCTGACCGGGCCGGCCGAGCGCAGGGCGTCCATGAGCCGTTCGCGGGCACCCGCCCGGCCCGGGCGCCGGGCCGTCTCGAGGCGACCGTCGAGCGAGGTCATGACGACTCCTCAGGTTGGGGGTGCGACCGCGCCGCCCAGGGTGGACCGGGGAACTGTACCCAGCCGGGGCGGCGCGCAGCAGAGCCTTGACGCTCCTTAATCAAGTTGGTTAAGTATGCCGCCTGACGGGCTGCGCTGGACCCCGGGCACCGATGGCGGTGGACGGGGAGCGGTCCGGCACTCGCACCGCCGCGAGCTGCGGCCAGCAGACCGAGGACTCCGCCATGAACCTCTGGACCAGTGCACCCGCCCGAACCCCCGGCGCCCGCCGGCCGCGACGCCTGTCCCGCCTCGTGGTCGCGGGAGCGGCCGCGCTGACCCTGCTCGCCACCGGCTGCTCCGGCGGCGCCGAGGGCAGCGGCGGTGGCGGCGACAGCGCCTCCACCCTCATCGCCTACACCGGTCAGGCCGGGGACTACCAGGTCAACTTCAACCCGTACTCGCCCTCGGACATCGGCGGCTCGGGGCTGATCTTCGAGCCGATGTTCTTCATCAACAAGACCGCCGCCGACGCCGAGCCCAAGCCCCTGCTGGGCACCGAGTACGCCTGGAACGACACCGGCACCGAGTTGGCCGTCACCCTGCGCGAGGGGGCCACCTGGTCCGACGGCGAGCCCTTCACCGCCGACGACGTGGTGTTCACCTTCCAGATGCTGCTGGACCACCCCGGGCTGAACGGCACCGGTTTCGACGGGGCCGTGACCAAGGTCGACGACACCCACGTCACCTTCACCTGGCCGGAGCCGGCCTACACCTCCGGGCCCGACGTGCTCAGCTCCATCGTCATCGTCCCCGAGCACCTCTGGAAGGACATCGACCCCGAGGCCGACGTCCTGGAGGAGCCGGTGGGCACCGGCGCCTACGTCCTGAGCGACTTCAAGGGCCAGGCGTTCACCATGGCCGCCAACCCCGAGTACTGGGGCGGGGCGCCGAAGGTCTCCACGGTGCGGTTCCTGGCCCTGTCCGGCAACCAGGCCGGTGCCGACGCCATCGCCGCCGGCACGATCGACTGGCAGACCGGGCCCATCCCGGACATGGCCAACACGAACAAGAACTTCCCGAACTACGACACCGGTTCCGTCGCGCAGAACCAGATGGTCCTGGGCACCTGCGCGAACGCCGCCCTGGGCTGCGAGGGCCCGCAGACCGACCCGGCCGTGCGCCAGGCCCTCTTCCACGCCATCGACCGCACCCAGCTGAACAAGCTCGCCTTCCAGGACACCGCCGCCGAGATCTCCCCCTCCATGGCGCTGACCAGCACCCAGGCGGACACCATCTCCGCGCAGGTCCAGCCGAGGGTGGCGCCGATGACCGCCCAGCCGCAGGAGGCCGCGCGCCTGCTCGAGGCCGCCGGCTGGGTCAAGGGCGCCGACGGCATCTACGCCAAGGGCGGGGAGAAGCTCTCGCTGACCATCGAGGTCGTCACCGGCTGGACCGACTACATCACCGCCATCCAGACCATCGCCGCGCAGGCCAAGGCCGCCGGCATCCAGGTCGAGGCGGCGCAGTCGTCCTGGAACGAGTGGACCGACAAGCGCTTCAAGGGGAACTTCGAGCTCGCCATCGACTCGCTGTGGCAGGGCCCGGCCCCCGACCCGTTCTACCTCTACAGCTACTTCTACGACGGCCGCATGACCGCGCCCGTGGGCACCAAGGCCAACGGCAACAACTGGTCGCGCTTCTCCGACCCGGCCGTCGACGCCGCCCTGGACGCCCTGCAGAAGCTCTCCCCGGAGGACACCGCCGGCCGGCAGGCGCAGTTCGACGTCATCCAGACGGCCCTGGCGACCCAGATGCCGTACATCCCGGTGATGACCGGCTCGAACACCAGCGTGTGGAACACCGCGAAGTTCTCCGGCTGGCCCGTGGACGGCGAGCAGTACGCCTTCCCCGCGGTGTGGTCCGACTTCGACGCCGCGGAGATCCTCAAGACGCTGACCCCCAAGGCCGCGGGCTGACACCGTGAACTACCTGCTGCGCAAGCTCGGCTTCTACGCGGTGGCCTTCTGGGCCGCGCTGACGCTGAACTTCGTCATCCCGCGGCTGCTGCCCGGCGACCCCGTGGACATCCTGCTGGCCAAGCTCAGCCAGCGGGGCGCGGTGGTGACCCCGGAGACCCGCAAGGCGTACGCCACCCTGCTCGGCGGCGACACCGACGCCTCCCTGCCCTCCCAGTACCTCACCTACCTGGGCAACATCTTCGAGGGCGACCTGGGCACGTCCATCAGCTACTTCCCCGCCCCCGTCACCGAGGTGATCGGCGCCTCGATGCCGTGGACGGTCGCCCTCATCGGCATCGCCACCGTCATCGCCGCGCTGCTCGGCGTCGTGCTCGGCGCCCTGGTGGGCTGGAAGCCGGGGACCTGGCTGGACTCCATGGTCCCGGCGACCACCCTGCTGGCGGCCGTGCCGTACTTCTGGCTCTCCCTGGTCCTGGTGTACGTGCTGTCCCGGCTGCTGAACCTCTTTCCCTCCCAGGGCGGCTACGACGTCGTGCTGGACCCGGGGTGGAACGCGGAGTTCATCGGCTCGGCGCTGTACTACGGGTTCCTGCCGGCGCTGACGATCGTGCTGGCCTCCGTCGGCGGCTGGCTGCTGGGGATGCGCAACATGATGGTCTCCACGCTGTCGGAGGACTACGTCCTCACCGCCCGCGCCAAGGGCCTGCCCGCGCGCTGGGTGCTGCGCGACTACGCCGCGCGCAACGCCGCCCTGCCCTCCATCGCCGGCTTCGCGATCTCGCTGGCGTTCGTGGTGTCCGGCTCGGTGGTCACCGAGCAGGTGTTCTCCTACCCGGGCATCGGCTCGCGGCTGCTGGCGGCCGTGACGAACAACGACTACGCGCTCATGCAGGGCGTCTTCCTCTTCATCACCCTCGCCGTCCTGGGCGCCAACCTCGTGGTCGACCTGCTGTACGGCCTCATCGACCCGCGCACCCGCGCCCGGTGAACACCGGTGGGAACGGAGCACAGATGACCGACACCCAGTCCGCCCCGGCGACGGGCCCGGCGCCGGCGGCGCGGCCCGCGCCGCGGCCGGCCCCGGCCCCGGCGTGGCGGGCGCTGCTGCCGACCATGACCCCCTGGCTGGCCGTCGGGCTCGTCCTCGTCGCCGGCATCTGCCTGTTCGGGCTGATCGGCCCGCTGCTGGTGGGCGACCCCGACACCATCCGCGACGTCGGCCTGCAACCGCCCTCGGGCGAGCTGTGGCTGGGCACCACCCAGACCGGGCAGGACGTCCTGGCCCAGCTCGCCCACGCCACCCGCGGCTCGCTGCAGATCGGCTTCCTCGTCGGCGTCCTGGCCACGGTGCTCTCGGCGTTCTTCGGCATCTACGGCGCCTACGTCGGCGGGGTGGCCGACGAGGCGTTCTCCCTGCTGACCAACGTGTTCCTGGTGATCCCCGGCCTGCCGCTGGTCATCGTCATCTCCGGGTTCGTGCCCCGCGAGAGCCGCGGGCTGTGGACGATCGCGGTGGTGCTGGCCCTGACGAGCTGGGCCGCCTCGGCGCGGGTGCTGCGCGCGCAGACGCTGTCGGTGCGCAACCGCGAGTACGTCGCCGCCTCCAAGCTGTCCGGGGAGCGCTCCTGGCGGGTCATCGTCGTGGAGATCCTGCCGAACCTGCTGCCCGTGCTGGCCTCGCAGTTCGTCTTCGCCGTCATCGCCGCCGTCCTGGGCGAGGCCGGGCTGTCCTTCCTGGGCCTGGGCGCCTCCGGCTCGGCGACCCTGGGCACGATGCTCTTCTACGCCCAGAACGGCTTCGCCCTGCCGCTGGGCGCCTGGTGGTGGTTCGCCCCGCCGGGCCTGCTCATCGCGCTGCTGGGCACCGGGCTGTCCCTGGTGAACTTCTCCATCGACGAGATCGTCAACCCCAAGCTCAAGAACGTCCGGACGCACCGCCGCCGGGCCAGGACGGCGGCGCGGGCCGCCCGCAAGGAGGAGCGGTGAGGACCGACGCGACCACCCGTGAGCCGGTGCTGAGCATCCGCGACGTCACGGTCGTCTACGAGACCGAGTCCCCCGTCACCGCCGTGCGGCGGGCGTCCTTCGACCTGCACCGCGGGGAGGTCCTGGGCCTGGCGGGGGAGTCCGGGTGCGGCAAGACGACGCTGGCCTACGCGGTCAACCGCCTGCACCAGCCGCCGGCGCGCATCGCCTCCGGCTCGGTCGTCTTCCACGACCGCTCCGGCACCGACGTCGACGTGCTGGCCCTGGACGACGAGGCGCTGCGCGCCTTCCGCTGGTCGAAGCTGTCGATGGTCTTCCAGGGCGCGATGAACGCCCTGAACCCCGTGCGCACGGTCGGCGCCCAGCTCGACGACACCCTGCGCGCGCACGACCGCTCCCTGGACCGCCGCCGGCGCCGGGAGCGCGCCGCGGAGGTCCTGCAGCGGGTGGGCGTGGACCCCGGCCGGGCCCGCTCGTACCCGCACGAGCTGTCCGGCGGCATGCGCCAGCGCGTGATGATCGCCATGGCGATGCTCCTGGAGCCCCAGGTGATGATCATGGACGAGCCGACGACCGCGCTCGACGTCGTCGTCCAGCGCGACATCCTGCGCGAGATCGTGCGCCTGCGCGACGAGATGGACTTCGCCGTCGTCTTCATCACCCACGACCTGCCCCTGCTGCTGGAGATCAGCGACCGCATCGCCGTCATGCTGCGCGGGGAGGTCGTCGAGCTGGACACCGCCGAGGCCCTGTACCGCGGCGCGCAGCACCCCTACACCCGCAAGCTGCTCGGCTCCTTCCCCAGCCTGTCGGGGGAGCGGGGCTCGTTCATCCGCACCGGCGTCGAGGAGGGGGCCGCGTGACCAGCGTCTCGGTGACCAACCTGACCAAGGAGTACTCCCTGCGCGAGGGCCTGCGCCGGCGCACGCTGCGGGCGGTGGACCGCGTCAGCTTCGACCTGCTGCCGCGGCGCACCGTGGCGCTGGTGGGGGAGTCCGGCTCGGGCAAGTCCACCATCGCCAAGCTGCTCACCCGCCTGGAGAGGCCCACCTCCGGATCGGTGGACGTCACCCTGGCCGACGGCACGCCCGTGCACGGCTCGATGTACCGCCGGCAGGTGCAGATGGTCTTCCAGGACCCCTTCGCCTCGCTGAACCCCTTCCACTCCGTGGAGCACCACGTCGCGCGCCCGCTGCTGCTGCACCGGCGCACCAGCGGCGCGGCGCAGACCCGCGAGCGCGTGCTGGAGATGCTGGAGCGGGTCAACCTCACCCCCGCCGACGTCGTCGCCGCCCGCCGCCCGCACGAGCTGTCCGGCGGGCAGCGCCAGCGCGTGGCCATCGCCCGCGCCCTGGCGCCCGGCGCCGGGGTCCTGATCGCCGACGAGCCCGTCTCCATGCTCGACGTGTCCATCCGCCTGGGCGTGCTGAACCTGCTGGCGCGCCTGCAGCGCGAGGAGGACCTGGCCGTGCTCTACATCACCCACGACCTGGCCACCGCCCGGCACTTCTCCGACGAGATCCTCGTGCTCTACCGCGGGCGCGTCGTCGAGCGCGGCCCCGCCGACGCCGTCATCCTCGACCCGCACCACGACTACACCAGGCTGCTGGCCCTGGCCGCGCCCGACCCCGAGCGCCTGGGCAAGGTCGTCTCCGGCGAGGGCGCGCCCGACCGCTCCACCATCGACAACAGCGTCTGCTACGACCACCACCTCGGTGCGTGGGTCGACATCGACACCGCCGCCGACACCGCCGCCCGGCGCGGCGGGGCACCGCGCGCCGCCGCCGGCGCCTGAGGGAAGGACCGACCCGTGATCGTGCGCAACCTGCACCACGGCTGGACGCTGCACCCCGCCGGCGGTGACCTGGCGCCGGCCGTGCGGGCCGCGGCCGAGGCCGGCCCGCTGAGCGCGACCGTGCCCGGCACCGTGCACACCGACCTGCTGGACGCCGGCCTGATCCCCGACCCCTACGCCGGGCTGGGCGAGCAGGAGCTGGCCTGGCTGCACCGCACCTGCTGGGACTACCGGCTGCGCTTCGAGGCCGAACCCCTGACCCCTGGCGAGCGCGCCGACCTGGAGTTCGCCGGCCTGGACACCGTGGCCGCGATCGAGCTCAACGGCGCCGAGCTGGGCCGCACCGCCAACATGCACCGCCGGCACCGCTTCGACGTCACCGCCGCGCTGCGCGCCGGCGCCAACGACCTGCAGGTGCGCTTCACCTCCGCGCTGGAGCACGCCGAGTCGGTGGAGAAGGACATCGGCGCGCGCCCGCGCGCCTACGACCACCCCTTCAACGCCGTGCGCAAGATGGCGTGCAGCTTCGGCTGGGACTGGGGCCCGGACCTGCAGACCGCCGGGATCTGGCGGCCGGTGGAGCTGCGGCGCTGGCGCACCGCCCGCCTGACCTCCGTGCGGCCGCTGGCCACCCTGGAGGGCAGCACCGGGCGGCTGCGCGTGCACGTGGACCTGGAGCGCTCCGGCCTGGAGGAGGCCGGCGAGCTGCAGGTGCGCGTGCGCCTGAGCGGCCTGCCCGCTCGCGAGGACCTCACCGCCACCGCCACCGCCGCCCCGGGCACCGGCGCCGTCGTGCTCGCCCTCGACGTGCCGGACGCCCCCGTCTGGTGGCCGCGCGGGCACGGCGAGCAGCCCCTCGTGGGCGTCGAGGTCGAGCTGCGCGCCGGCGAGGACGTCCTGGACACCTCCCGGCACCGCACGGCGTTCCGCTCGGTGCGCCTGGACACCGCGCCCGACGAGCACGGGACCCCCGCCGTCCTGCTCGTCAACGAGGTGCCCGTGTTCGTGCGCGGGGTGAACTGGATCCCCGAGGACCACCTGCTGACCCGCCTGGACCGCACCCGCTACGCCGCGGCGATCGCCCACGCCGTGGACGCCAACGTCAACCTGCTGCGGGTGTGGGGCGGGGGCATCTACGAGTCCGACGACTTCTACGACCTGTGCGACGAGCAGGGCCTGCTGGTGTGGCAGGACTTCCTGCTGGCCTGCGCCGCCTACGCCGAGGAGGAGCCCCTGGCCTCCGAGGTGGAGGCCGAGGCCCGCGACAACGTCGCCCGCCTGTGCGCCCACCCCTCCCTGGTCGTCTGGAACGGCGGCAACGAGAACCTCTGGGGCCACGAGGACTGGGGCTGGAAGGAGGAGCTGGGCGGCTCCACCTGGGGGCTGCGCTACTACGAGGAGGTCTTCCCCGCCGTCCTGGCCGAGCTGGACCCCACCCGCGCCTACTGCGCCGGCAGCCCCTACAGTCCCGGTGCCGCGGGCGTGCACCCCAACGACCCCGACCACGGCACCCACCACGTGTGGGACGTGTGGAACTCGCTGGACTGGCGGGCCTACGGCGATCGCGTGCCGCGGTTCTGCTCCGAGTTCGGCTGGCAGGCCCCGCCCGCGCGCGCCACGCTGGAGGAGCTGCTCGAGCCGGAGCAGCGCTCCACGACCTCGCCGGTGTTCCTGGCCCACCAGAAGGCCGCCGACGGCAACGGCAAGCTCGAGCGCGGCATGGCCCCGCACACCGGCGTCCCGGCCGGTTTCGAGGACTGGACCTGGGCGGCGCAGCTGAACCAGGCGCGGGCGGTGACGTTCGCGATCGAGCACTTCCGCTCCTGGTGGCCGCGCACCGCCGGCAGCGTCTACTGGCAGCTCAACGACTGCTGGCCGGTGACCTCCTGGGCCGTCGTCGACGGCGCCGGGCGGCGCAAACCCGCCTTCCACGCCCTGCGCCACGCCTACGCCCCCCGGCTGCTGACGGTGCAGCCGCGCGAGGGGCGGGCGCACCTGCTGCTGGTCAACGACACCGGGCAGGAGTGGCGCGCCCGGGCCCTGGCCCGGCGCACCGCGCTGGAGGGGCGGGTGCTGCACGAGGAAGCCCTCGACGTCGTCGTCGCCGCGCGCTCGGTGGCCGCCGTGGAGCTGCCCGCCGCGCTCACCGAGCCCGGCGACCCCGGCGCGGAGGTGCTCGTCGTGGACGCCGGCGACCTGCGCACCGTGCACGCCTTCGCCGAGGACCGCGACCTGGCGTGGGACCCGGACCCGCTGCGCGCCAGCGTCACCGCGGTGCCCGGCGGCTACGCGGTGCGGGTGCGCGCCGGCGCCGTCGCGCGCGACGTGACGCTGCTGGCCGACGCCGTGGCGCCCGACGCCACCGTCGACGACGGCCTGGTCACCCTGCTGGCCGGGGAGTCGCGCACGTTCCGCGTGCGCACCTCCGCCGTCGTGGACGTCGAGGAGCTCACCGGCCCCTCGGTGCTGCGCACCGCCAACGCCTTCGGGCGCTCGCGGTGAGCGCCGCCGCCGGGCGGGAGCCGGGGATCGTCGGCCTGGTGGTGCCCGGCCCGGCCCGGCGCATCGGCGTGGAGCCCTACTTCGTCGAGCTCGTCGACGGCATCGAGGAGGTCCTGCACCCGCGCGGCTTCGGCGTCATGGTCCTGGCCGCGGAGGACCTGCCGCAGGAGCTGGCGGCCTACCGCCGCTGGAGCCGCGACGCGGAGGTCGACGCCGTCGTGGTCGTGGACGTCGTCGAGGACGACGTGCGCCCGCTGGCGCTGGAGGACCTGCGCCTGCCGTACGTGCTGGCCGCCCACGTCGACAGCCCCTTCGCGTGCAGCAGCGAGGTCGCCGACGACGCCGTGCGCACCCGCGCCGCGGTGGAGTTCCTCACCGGCCTGGGCCACCGCCACCTCGGGCACGTGTGCGGGCCCCCGCACCTGGTGCACACCCAGGAGCGGCGCGCGGAGCTGCGGCGAAGCGCCCGCGAGCTGGACCTGCTCGTCTCCACCGAGGCCGCCGACTACACCGCCGCCGCCGGCCGGCGGGCCGTCGCGGCGCTGCTGCAGCGCCCCGAGCCGCCCACCGCGGTCGTCTTCGACAACGACGTGATGGCCGTGGCGGCGCTGGAGCACCTGGTCGCGCTCGGGCGCGCGGTGCCCGAGGAGGTCAGCCTGCTCTCGATGGACGACTCGCCGCTGTGCGAGCTGTCCGTGCCGCCGGTGTCGGCGATGAGCGTGGACGTGCACCACCGCGGCCGCCGGCTGGGGGCCTCCGTGCTCAGCGTGCTGGGCGGCGGCGACGCCCGCCAGCCGCCCATCACCCCCTCGCACGTCGTCGACCGGGGCACCACGACCGCGCCCGCGGCGTGCCGCGCGGGGGTCTGAACCGCGAGCGGGGCCGCCCGGCCGGACCGCCGGCGGCCCCGCCCGCACGCCTCACGGCACGGTGTACCCCGCGGCCCGGAACAGCTCGTACCACTCCGCCCGCGTCAGCGGCAGGTCCGAGCCCTGCGCCGCCCCGGCGACCCGTTCGGGGTTCGTCGTGCCCAGCACCACCTGCATGCCCGCGGGGTGGCGGGTGATCCACGCGGTGGCGATCGCGATCGGCGGCACCCCGTACTGCTGCGCGAGGCGGTCCACGACCGCGTTGAGCTCGGCGTACTCGGGGTTGCCCAGGAACACCCCGGTGAAGAACCCGGCCTGGAACGGCGACCACGCCTGCACCGTGACGTCGTTCAGGCGGCAGTAGTCCAGGACCCCGTTGTCGCGCGAGACCGACTGGTCCAGCGCCTGCATGTTCGAGGCCACTCCGTGCGCGATGAGCGGGGCGTGCGTGATGGACAGCTGCAGCTGGTTCGCCACCAGCGGCTGGCGCACCGAGCGCTTGAGCAGCTCGATCTGCCCGGGCGTGTGGTTCGAGACGCCGAACGCGCGCACCTTGCCCGCCGCGTGCAGCTCGTCGAACGCGCGCGCCACCTCGTCGGGCTCCACGAGCGCGTCGGGGCGGTGCAGCAGCAGCACGTCGATGCGGTCGGTGCGCAGCGCCTCCAGCGAGGCGTCCACCGACTGCACGACGTGCTCGTACGAGAAGTCGAAGTACGGCCCGTCGGGCACGATGCCGCACTTGGTCTGGATCGTCACCGCGTCGCGCTCGGAGGGGCTCATCGGCACCGCCTCGGCCCAGCGCCGCTCGCAGCGGTGCAGCTCCTGCCCGTACACGTCGGCGTGGTCGACGAAGGTGATGCCGGCCTCGCGCGCGGTGCTCCACAGCTCGCGGACCGCCTCGTCGCTCATGTCGGCGATGCGCATCAGGCCCAGGACGACGTTGGGGACCTGCAGGCCGCTGGTGCCCAGGGGGACGGTGCGCACGCTCACGCCTCCGACAGGGTCGAGACCTCGTCCGCGCTGAGCACCAGCTCCGCGGCGCGCGCGGAGTCGGTGGTGCTGCGCGGCTGCGAGGCGCCGGGGATCGGGACCACGACCGGGGCCAGGGCCAGCTCCCACGCCAGCGCCACCTGCTGCACGCTCACACCGTGCGCGTCGGCCACGCGCTGGAACGCGGCGTGCTCGCTGCCGAGGTCGGCGGCGCCGCCGATGCCGCCCAGCGGGCTCCACGGCAGGAACGCGATCCCCAGGCGCGCGCAGTGCTCCAGCTCGCCCAGGCTGGAGCGGAAACCGGGGGAGAACTGGTTCTGCACGGAGACCAGGCGCCCGCCGAGGACCTCGTTGGCCTCGTCGATCTGCGCGACGTCGGCGTTGGAGATCCCGGCCATCTGGACCACGCCCTCGTCGAGCAGCTCGCGCAGCGCGCCGACGGACTCCGCGTAGGGCACGTCCGGGTCGGGGCGGTGGAACTGGTACAGCCCGATCGCCTCCACGCCCAGGCGCTTGGCGGACGCCTTCGCGGCCTCCTTCAGGTGCTCGGGGCGGCCGTCCTGGGTCCAGGAGCCGTCCCCGGGGCGCAGGTGGCCGCCCTTGGTGGCCACGAGGACCTGCGAGGAGTCCCCGCCCCAGGAGCGCAGGGCGCGCGCGACGAGCTCCTCGTTGTGGCCGACGTCGTCGGCGTGCAGGTGGTAGGCGTCGGCGGTGTCGATGAGGGTGATGCCCGCGTCGAGGGCGGCGTGGACCGTGGCGATCGACCGCTCCTCGTCGGGGCGGCCCTCGATGGACATGGGCATCGCGCCCAGGCCGATGGCCGAGACGGTGCGGGGACCGAGGCTGCGCTGCTGCATGCGGGTGACGCTAGGCGCCCCGGGCCCCGCCCGCCTCCCGGTGCGCCGGTGGATCAGCGCGCGCGCACCCACTCCGCGAACGCCTCCACGGGCAGCGGGCGCGAGTACAGGTACCCCTGCGCGAAGTCGCAGCCCATGCCCGTCAGCGCTTCGCGCTGCTGCTCGGTCTCCACGCCCTCGGCGACCGCGCGCACCCCCACCGCGTGGGCGAGCTGCACGCAGGTGCGCACGATCGCGGCGTCGCCGTCGCTGACGCCCAGGCCCGTGACGAACGAGCGGTCGATCTTCAGCTCGTCCACGGGGAAGCGCTGCAGGTACGTCAGGCTCGCGTAGCCGGTGCCGAAGTCGTCCACGGCGATGCCGATGCCCAGCCCCTTCAGCGCCGTCAGCGCCGCCTCGGCCGCCGCCGGGTCGGTCACCAGCGCCGTCTCGGTGACCTCCAGCACCAGCAGGTGCGGGGCCAGCCCGTGGCGGGTCAGCGCGCCCGTCACCGCGGCCACCAGGCCGGGGTCGGTGAGCTGGCGGGTGGAGAGGTTCACCGCCACCTCCAGGGTGGGGTGCTGCGGGTCGCGCGCCCAGCGGGCGGCCTGCTCGACCGCGCCGTCCAGCACCCGCGCGCCCAGCTCGCGCACCAGCCCCGAGCGCTCGGCCAGGTCGATGAACTCCGCCGGCGGCAGCAGCCCGCGCTCGGGGTGCTGCCAGCGCACCAGCGCCTCGGCGCCGCTGACGGTGCCGTCGCGCAGGCCGATGCGCGGCTGGTAGTGCAGGCGCAGCTCGCCGTCGGCGATGCCGCGGCGCAGCTCCCCCAGCAGCCGCAGCCGGTCCACGGCCGCGTCGGTGCGCGCGGGGTCGTGGACCTCCACGCGGTTGCGGCCGCGGGCCTTGGCCCGCTGCATCGCCGCGCCGGCGTCGTGCAGCGCCCGCTCCGCCGAGCCCCCGCGCGCCGCGGCGACGGCGGCGCCGATGCTCGCGGAGGTGACGACCTCCAGGCCCTCCAGCACGACGGGGGCGCTGAGGGCCTCCAGCAGCCGCTCGGCCAGGGCGCGGGCCTCGTCGGCGTCCTCGCACCCGTCCACGACCGCGAACTCGTCCGCGGACAGGCGCGCCACCGCCGCGCCCTCGCGCACCGCCGCGCGCAGGCGCCCGGCCACCGTCAGCAGCAGCTCGTCGCCGGCGGCCTCGCCCAGGCTCTCGTTGACGACGTTGAAGTGGTCCAGGTCCACCACCAGCACGCCCACGCGCCGCCCGCCCCCGGCCGCGCCGGAGCCCAGGTGGGCGCTCAGCCCGGCGCGGTTGGGCAGCCCGGTCAGCGCGTCCGTCAGCGCCGAGCGGCGCGCGTGCGCCTCCGCGGCCGCGCGGCGCTCCTCCGACTCCTCCACCCGGTGCAGCGCGGCGATCAGCTCGCGCTCGTGGGCGCGCCGCTCCGGGGCGCTGAAGACGACGAGGCGCACCTCGGCCTCCGCGCCCCCGCGCCCCGGCGCGCGGGTGGCGGTGACCAGGACCGGGCGGCGCGTGCGGTCGGCGGCGACGACCTCGAGCACCACCTCGCTCACCCCGCCGTCGGTGGCCAGCCGCGGCGCGCAGCTCGTGGTCCACAGGATCCGGTCGCCCACCGGCAGCAGGCGCGCGAACGCCGTGCCCAGCAGGTCCTCGCGCCGGTGCCCGGACCAGGTGAGGAACGTGTCGTTGACGCGGGTCAGGCGCCCGTCGTCGGTGGTCGTCAGGTAGCCGCACGGGGCGTGCTGGAACAGCGCCTCGAACCCGCCGTCCGCCTCGAACCCGCTGTCCGCCTCGGGCGCCGGGGAGGGCGCGGGGGAGCCGTCCAGGGCCGTCACGGCTGCGGGACCGGGGCGGCCCGGTCGGCGGGGTGGGCGAGGTGGGCCAGGACCGCGGCCGCCGTCTCCTCCGGCGCGCTGACGTGCGGGCAGTGGCCCGTGGCGCGCAGCGGCACCAGCGTCGCGCGCGGCAGGCGCCGCACGACCTCGCGGACCGCGGTGTCGGGGGCCAGGGCGTCGTCGCGGCACTGCAGCACGGCCACCGGGACCTGCACGCGGGTCAGCAGCTCGCGCGAGTCCGCCAGGAACGTCGCCCGCGCGAAGCAGCGCGCCGTGGCCGGGTCCAGCCGGCGGAAGGAACCGGTGAACTCCTCGCCCAGCTCCGGGCGCTCGGGGTTCCCCATGATCATCGGGGCGACGGAGGCGGTCCACGACAGGTAGTTGTGGTCCAGGGAGGCGAGCAGCTCCTCGACGTCCTCGGCGGAGAAACCGCCGTCGTAGCCGTCCGCGGGGTCGTCCGTGTAGCGCGCCGACGGCGCCAGCATGACGATCCGCGCGAACCTGCCCGGGGCCAGCAGCGCGGCGCGCGCGGCGATCACCGAGCTGACGCTGTGGGCGACGACGGCCACGTCGCGCAGGTCCAGCTCCTCGCACACCGCGACCACGTCCTGCGCGTACCCGTCGAGCGTGGAGTACCGCTCGCGGTCGTAGGCGCTCGCGTCGAAGCGGCCGGCGCCGGCCTGGTCCATGAGGACCACGCGGTGCCCCTCGGTGAGCGCGGGCAGCACCCGGTCCCACGCGGACTGGTCCGAGCCGAACCCGTGCACGAGCAGCACCGCGGGACCGTCGGCGCGGCCCAGCACGCGCACGTGGTGGCGGGTCGTCGCGGGCGCCGGGCTCGCAGCGGTGGGGAGACGGCTCACGCCGAGGGTCCTTCCACGGGGGTCGTTCCGGCACAGGGTTGGGCCGCTGCGGCAGGTGTCGGCAGGAGCGCCGCCGGCCTTGAGCGCCGGGCCCGCGCGGCGCTCCGGACGCGCTCCGGACGGGCCCCGGACGGGCCCCGGACGGGCTCCGGACGGGGAAGAGAGCACCGCGGCGCGGTGTTGGAAGAGGTGACGGCGCCGCACGTGCCCCGGGCTCCACCCCCGTCGCCGCGAGCGACCACCGTGCCGACAGGCGCAGGCGCGGCGCCGCCACCCACCCCTCCCCGGACCGGCCCCCCGGCCGGGCCCACCCCACCCCACCCAGCCAGGAGGCAGACGTGAAGGGCGATCGCGTGGAGGTCGTCGTCGACGCCGGCGGCGACACCCGCACCTACGAGGTCGAGGCGACCCGCGCGGGCCGCCGCGTCGACGTCGCGCACGGGCGCGGCCTGGTCGAGGTCACCGAGGTCACGCGCGGCGGCACCCCGGTGCGCACGGCCCGGTTCATGGCCGGGCGCGTCATCGCGCTCGTCGAGCACCCCGCGCCGCGGCACGTCGCCGAGGACGACGACGAGACGGTGACGCCGCTGCGCGTCACCGCGTGACCGCACCCGCGCCCCGCCCCCGCGACCGGCACCGGTCGCGGGGGTTGCGCGCGTCCGGGCCCCGCGCGGCCCGGTTCCGCGCGGCCCGGTTCCGCGCGTCCAGGCCCCGGGCGGTCGCGGCGTTCGCGGTCCTGGCCCTGGGCGCGTCGGCCGCCGCGGCCGCGGCCGGGCCCCCCGCCCGGCGGCTGAGCTGCGGGGAGGTCATCACCGCCGACGTGCGCCTGGCCGCGGACCTGGAGTGCTCCGGGACCCGCGGCCTCGTCGTGCGCGCCGACGGGGTCGACGTCGACCTCGGCGGCCACCGCGTCACCGGCCCCCGGCTCACCACGGACCTGCCCTCCGACAGCTACGGGATCTCCGTGGAGGCCCACGACGTGACGGTGCGCGACGGCCGCGTCGCCGGCTGGGACGTGGGCGTGCGGGTGGGCGTGGAGGAGCGCTGGAGCCCGCGCGACCCCGGCACCGCCACCCGGCAGGGCGCCCCCGGCAGCGCGGTGCTGCGCGACCTGCGCCTGGAGCTGGACGGCTCGGGCGCGCTGGTCGGCGTCGAGGGCGCCGCGCTGCTCACCGGGTCGGTGCTGCGCGGCAACAACACCGGCGCCGCCGTCGCCGGGCGCCTGGTCGTCACCCGCTCCACCGTCGAGGGGAACTTCACGGGCCTGGGCGTCGAGGGCGGCGGCGACGCGCCCTCCCTGGCGGTGCGCGCCAGCCGGCTGGAGCACAACGACATCGCGCTGCTGTGCCGGCGCCCGGGGCTGCTCGTGGAGCAGAGCGAGCTCACCGGCAACGACACCGGCCTGCTCGCGGACGGCTGCTCGCCGTGGACGGTGCGGGAGTCGCGCTTCGAGGCGAACGGCCGGCACCTGTGGCTGGACGGCTCCGGTCCCGGCACCCTCGCCTGCACGGTGCTCACCGAGCCGGGTCCCGGCTCGGGGTCCCGGCTCGGGTCCGGTCCCCGCTCCACCGGCCCGGGCGGGCCAGAGGGCGTCGAGGTGGCACCCTGCGCGCCGCGCCCGGTGCCGCCGCTGGCCCCCGGCGTGCCCGCCGGCGGGGTCGGGACCGGCGCCCCGCCCCCCGCCGTCCCGACCCCCTGAGGCGCGCCCCCTGAGGGCGTCAGGAGCCGGCGGTGGCGAAGCGCTGCGGGCGGAACGGCTCCAGCAGCGGCACCCGCTCGCCCAGCACCTCCCGGGCGGTGAACTCGCCCAGGACCAGCCCGAGGGTCGCGCCGCTGTGGGTGAACAGCACGTGCAGGCCCACCACCTCCGGCAGCGCACCGGCCACCGGTTCGCCGTCACCGGGGATCGGCTTGCGGCCCACGCCCCGGCGCGCCACCTCCAGGCGCGGGTTGCCGGCCAGGACCCTGGACGCCTCCGCGAGCAGCCCCTCGACGGTGGAGCCGCGCACCTCGTACTCGCCCTCGGCGTGCACCACGACCTCCTCCTCCGACCAGCCGGAGTCCAGCACGAACGTGCCGCGCGGAGTGGGGCGGAGCGCCACGCGCGGGGTGTTCAGCACCGCGCGCAGCGGGTGCTCCAGGGGCCGGGTCTCCAGCAGCAGCGAGACCGGGGAGGAGTCGGGCACGTGCACGCCCAGCCCGGCCAGGTCGCGCGGCACCCCCGGGCCGGTGGCCAGCACCACGGCGTCGGCGGGGAAGGTGCGCCCGGAGGCCGTCCGCACACCGGTGGCGCGCCCGCCGGTGACGAGCGGCACGGCGCGGCCGGTGCCGGTGTGCACCTCGCCGCCGGCGGCGCGCAGCTGCCCCAGCAGCGCGTCCACCAGCAGCGGCAGGTCCACCCAGCCCTCGCCGGGGTTGAAGACCGCACCCTCCTGCGCGATCGCCGCCGCGTCCACGCCCGGCGTCCACGCGGCCACCTCGCCGGGGGAGAGCCACACCGAGTCGTACCCGATCGAGAGCTCGTGCGCGTGCCGCTCCTTGTGGCTCTCGCCCGGCCCCGCCCAGGTCAGGCCGCCGTCGAAGCGGACGCGGTCGCCCAAGCCCGTGCGGGCGAGGAACGTGCGGTAGCGGTCGATGCCCACGGTGCGCAGCAGGTGGTAGGCGTCGGTGCGCGCGCCGGCGGAGTTCAGCCACGACAGCGAGCGGCCGCTGGCGCCGGAGGCGACCTCCGCCTCGGTGACCAGGTCGACGCGGGCGCCGGCGCGGGCCAGGTGCGCCGCGGTGGAGGCGCCCAGCACGCCGCCGCCGACGACGACGACGCGCGGGGCCCCGGCGCGGGGGGCGGGGACGGGGAAGGCGGTGCTCACGGGATCTCCAGGGGTGCGGTGCGGGTGGGGGTCGCAGGACGGGGCGGTCACAGGACCTGCGACAGGAAGCGCTGCAGCCGCTCGCTGCGCGGCGCCTCGAACAGCTGCGCGGGCGGGCCCGCTTCCACGACCCGGCCGGTGTCCATGAACACCACCTGGTCGGCGACGCGGCGGGCGAAGCCCATCTCGTGGGTGACGACGACCATCGTCATGCCCTGCCGGCCGAGCCCGGCCATGAGGTCCAGCACGCCCTTGACCAGCTCGGGGTCCAGCGCGGAGGTGACCTCGTCGAAGAGCATCACCTCCGGTTCCAGCGCCAGCGCGCGGGCGATCGCCACGCGCTGCTGCTGCCCGCCGGACAGGTCGCGGGGGCGGTGGTCGGCGCGCTCGGCCAGGCCGACCTCGGCCAGGCGCTCGCGGGCGGTGCGCAGCGCCTGCGCCCGGGGGACCTTCTTCACCGTGCGCAGCGCCAGGGCGACGTTCTCCTCGGCGGTGTGGTCGGGGAAGAGGTTGAAGTGCTGGAACACCATCCCGACCCGGCGGCGCAGCGCGTCCGGGGCGACCGTCAGCGCGCTCTGCCCGCCGATGAGCACGTCACCGCCCGCCGGCTCGTGCAGGCGGTTCACGCCGCGCAGCAGGGTGGACTTGCCCGACCCGGACGGGCCGATGACGCAGGTGGTGCTGCCCGGGGCGACGGTCAGGTCGACGCCGCGCACGACCTCCACGGGCCCGTACGCCAGGCGCAGGCCGCGCAGCTCCAGGCTGGACCCGGCGTAGTGGCCGGAACCGGGGGAGGTGGTCGGGGCGGTGGTCGGGGCGGTGGCGGTGGTCCTGGTCACGAGGCGCTCCCTCGGGTGCCGGCGAGCTCGGCGACCTCGTCGAGGCCGCTGCGCGGTGCGGTGGTGGGACGGCGGCGGCCGGTGCGGAACCGCTCGTCGACGACGTTCACCAGGTGCGTCAGCGGCACCGTGATGATCAGGTAGAACACCCCGGCGAGCACGAGGGGGGAGAGGTTGCCGGACAGGACGGCGGCGTCCTGCCCGACGCGGAACAGCTCGCGCTCGCTGGTGAGCAGGCCGAGGAAGTACACCAGCGAGGAGTCCTTGACGATGGCGATGAACTGGTTCACCAGCGCCGGCAGGACCCGCCGCACGCCCTGCGGGACGACGACCAGGCGCATCGCCGTGCCGTAGCTCATGCCCAGCGCCCGGCACGCCTCCAGCTGGCCCCTGTCCACGGCCAGGATGCCGGCGCGGAAGATCTCCCCGAGGTAGGCGCTGGAGATCAGCGCCAGCGCGAGGATCCCCAGCGGGTACGGCGAGGGCCCGAAGAGCTCGCGGCTGAACTGGCTGAACCCCTGCCCGATGAGCAGGATCGTCACGATCGCCGGCAGGCCGCGGAAGACGTCGGTGTAGACGCGGGCGGGCACCCGCAGCCAGCGCGACCGGGAGATCCCCATGATCGCCAGCACCATCGCCAGGACGGTGCCGGTGACGGTGGCCGCGATCGAGATGACCAGGGTGTTCCTCAGCCCCGTCGTCAGCATCTGCGGCAGGACCTCGAGCATCGCGCCGGTGTCGAGGAAGGTGCGGGTGAGGTTGTCGAACCAGGTCACGGCGGCGCTCCCCTCAGCTCGTCGCGGTGGGCGAGGACGACGCCGAGGGCGAGGACGAGGACGTGCGCTCGGCGCTGGGCAGGTACTGCTCGGGCATCGGCGAGCCGGGGAACCACTCCTGGTACAGGGCCTTCCAGGTGCCGTCCTCCATGGCCGCGCGCAGCGCGGAGTCCAGCTCCTCCTTCAGCGCCGCGTTGCCCTTCGCCACGGCGAAACCGGCGGGGGCGTCGAAGGAGGGGATGTCCTCGGCGTCCACGAGGCCGAACTGCTCGACGTAGCCCTTGGCGGCCTCGTAGTCCAGGAAGTGCGCGTCCACGCTGCCGCTGTTCAGGCCCGACACGGCGGTGTTGTTGTCCGGGAAGCGCACCAGCTCGGCGCCGGTGAAGTTCTTCACCGCGTACGCCTCCTGCAGGGTTCCCTGCACGACGCCCAGGCGCGCACCGCCCAGGTCGTCGGCGGAGGCGATGCCGCTGTCCGGCGTCGTCAGGACGGTCAGGTAGCCGGCGAGGTATCCCTCGGAGAAGTCGACGGTCTCCTGGCGCTCGGGGGTGATGCCGATGGCGGCGACGCCCACGTCGAACTGGCCGTTGGCCACGGCCGGCAGCAGGGCCGCGAAGTCCTGCCCGACGAAGGTGACGTCCTGCACGCCGATGCGCCGGGCGACGTCGCGGAACAGCTCCACGTCGAACCCGGTGAACTCCCCGGAGGCGTCGGTGAAGGCGTACGGGCGGATGTCGCCGACGCTGGCCACGCGGATCGACCCGGGTTCGAGGAGGCCGAGGGGGTTCTCGGCGGTGGCCGCGGCGTCGCTGCCGCCGCCGCACGCGCTCGCGGTCAGCGCGGCGGTGGCGGCGAGGGCGGCGGCGAGCACGGAGCGGCGGCCGGGACGGCTGGTCGGGACGCGCATGGTCAGCAACCGTTCTGTCGGGGTGGCGGGCGGGGGCGGGTCAGGAGGTGATGGCGTAGTCGACGGTCCACATGTAGCGGCGCCCGGCCAGGGCGTAGCCGCGCTGGGCGGCGTAGTGCGCGGCCAGGCGGGCGACGAGCGCGGCGACCACGAGGGGGGCGACGAAGGAGCGCTGCTCCGCGGCGACGCTGGGCATCTCCAGGTCGCGGGTGTCCAGGTAGCAGGTGGGCCCGGAGTAGGTGTCCAGGAAGGTGCGCACGCGCTCGCCCATGGGGCGGGTGGCGTCCTCGCCCAGGAACACGATGGTGCGGGTGGTGGAGTCGATCACCTCGAACGGGCCCTGGAAGAACTCGTCGGCGTTGATCGTCGTGGCGTGCATCCACTGCATCTCCTGCAGGTAGCAGGAGGTGAGCACCGAGGCCGGGCCGAACAGCGGGCCGGAGGCCAGCACGTGGGTGACGGGCACGTCCTTCATGACGGAGACGACCTCGGCGGCGCGCTGCTCGAAGGCGTGCACGGTCTTCTCCAGCGCGCCCGGCAGCGCGCGCAGCGCCTCCAGGCGGGCGGTGACGTCCTGCCCCTCGCGCTCCAGGAGGGCCAGCGCGAGGAACTGCAGCAGCACCTGGTTCGCGTCGCCGGAGCCGCCGACGAACGCGGTGCCCGCGGCGCGGGCGACGGGGCTGTCCCCCTTCAGCGTCACCGCGGCCACGGCCGCGCCGCGGGAGACGGCCCAGCGCGCGGCGCGCACCGTCTCGGGCGTCTCGCCGGTGCCGGAGAGCAGGATCACCACGGCGCCGGGCCCGACGCCCGGCGGGGCGCGGAAGAAGAACTCGTCGGAGTTCACGGCGCTCGCGGGCACGCGCGCCCCCGTGTCGAGCACGTACTGGGCGGCCTGCACGTTCAGGTACGAGCCGCCCGCGCCGACCAGGAACACGCGGGTGGTCCCCGGCAGGGCGGCGACCCAGCGCCGCACGTCCTGCCACTGCTCCAGGACGGCCTCCAGCGGGCCGGCGAGGTCGGGGACCTCGGCCACGGGCTGCGGGCCGAGGTAGGTGCCGTCGGTCACGTCGTTCTCCTCCAGGGGTTCGCGGTGCTCAGACGCCGGCGGTCGCCAGCGGGTCGGGGGCCGGGTGCCCGAAGGCGCCCGGCCGGGAACAGGTGCGCGCGGCGGCGCGGGCCGCGGCGCGCAGGGCGGCGGCGGGGTCGGTGCCGCGCAGCAGGCCGACGAGGACGGTGGCGGTGAACGCGTCCCCGGCGCCGAGGGTGTCCACCAGGTCCACCGGTGCGGCGGGCACCCGCCAGGTGCCGGTGCCGTCGGTCAGGACGGCGCCGGCGGCGCCGCGGGTGAGCAGCACCCAGCGCGCGCCGGCGCCGAGCGCGGCGTGGGCGAGGTCGCCGGCGGTGTCCTCGTCCAGGTGGCCGGTGGAGAACGTGGCCAGCCACGCCAGCGGCGCCACGCGGCGCACGCGGTCGAGGTCGCCGTCCTGGGCGAAGTCGTAGCTGAGGCGGCTGGCGGCGGCGAACGCGGCCAGCCAGGCGTCCAGGCCGCTGGAGCGGCCGACGTGCACGGCGTCGAAACCCGCCGCGTGCGCCAGGTCGCCGGCGTCGGGGGTGAACCGCGAGACGCCGGGGTCGGAGGAGGCGAAGCGCCGGTCGCCGCCGACGACCTCGACCACGCAGTGCGCGGTGCGCCCGGGCACCACGCGCAGCCGGTCGGTGCGCACGCCCTCGGCGGCCAGCGCCGCGCGCAGCAGGTCCCCGGCCGCGTCGGGGGCCACGGCGCCGAGGTAGGCGGCCTCGGCCCCGGCGCGGGCGGCGGCGACGGCGGTGTTCACGCAGTTGCCGCCGGGGTAGCACAGACCGGTGGCGGGGTAGCGGTCCACGACGTTGTCCCCGGCGGCGAGCACGCGCGGCACGTCGCGGGGTCGGGCGGGCAGGTCGTGCACGGGGTTCACGAGGTGTCCTCCCGTCGGGGGCGGTGTTCCTGCGGAGAGCGGGACCGTGGATTGAGACCGGTCTCACCCTCTACGCTGAGACCGGTCTCAACGCCTGGTGACGACGCTAGGCCACGGTGTCGAGCCGGGTCAACGGGGAACTGTTTCCGAGCTGTAACGAAGTGTTCCCGCCGCGTTCGGCGGGGACCGAGGAGGACGATGACCGACACCGGTGGGCGCGCCCGCCGCGCGACCGTGACCGACGTCGCCCGCCGCGCCGGGGTCGCCAAGGCGACCGCCGCGCGGGCCCTGGGCGGCTACGGCGCCGTCAGCGAGGACGTGCGCGAACGCGTCCTGGCCGCCGCGGAGGACCTCGGCTACCGCCCCAACGAGCTGGCGCGCAGCATCAGCACCGGCCGCTCGCGCACCGTCGGGGTGGTCGTCGGCGACATCGAGAACGACTACTTCGCCCTGGCCGTGCGCGGGATCTCCGACACCGCCGCGCGCGCCGGCTACGACGTCGTCCTGGTCAACACCGGCGAGGCCGTCGAGGCCGAGCGCAAGGGCGTGCGGCTGCTGCTCGACAAGCAGGTCGACGGGCTGATCGTCTCGCCGGCGTCCTCGCAGCACGTGGAGCACCTGCGCGAGGTGGGCGAGCAGGGGCGCCCGCTGGTGCTGCTGGACCGCCGCCTGCCCGGCTTCGAGGCCCCCTCGGTGGACGTCGACATCGCCACCGCCACCCGCGCCGCCACCGAGCTGCTGCTCGACCTGGGCCACCGGCGGATCACCTACCTGACCGCGCTGGCCGACCCCGGGGTGCCCTGGAGCCGCGAGCTGGTCGTGGCGAGCTCCCCCGTCGCCGACCGCGTCAGCGGCATCGTCGCCGCCTTCGACGCGCGCGAGCTGGCGGTCGGCGCGTCCCTGGTGCGCTTCGGCGCCGCCTCGGACCGGGCCACCCGCGCCGCCGTCGAGGAGCTGCTGCGCGGCGCCGGCGCGCCCACCGCGCTCATCGCCTCGGACGGGCGCATCGCCCTGGGCGTGCTGCAGGCCCTGCAGGACCTCGGCGTGAAGGTGCCGCGCGACCTGTCGCTGGTGACGATCGACGACTTCGCGTGGACGCGCGTGGTGGACCCGCCGCTGACCGCGGTGCGCCAGCCGATCTACGACGTCGGGGTCGCCGCGGCCGACACGCTCGTGCGGCTGCTGCGCGGCGCCGCCGTGCCGGTGCGCCCGCCGTTGGTGGCCGACCTGGTCGTGCGCTCCTCCACCGCCGCGCCCCGGCGCCGCCGCGCTGCCCTCTGACGCCCCGGCACCACCGCCCTCCCTGCGGTGATCGGGAAACCCCCCTGCGGTGATCAAGGAAGTGGCAACTTCCTTGATC
>NZ_JBJLSG010000076.1:0-23877 GCF_050871925.1 Kineococcus gurbantunggutensis | reverse complement strand
CCCCCCCCGCCCCCCCCCCCCCCCCCCCCCCCCCCCGCCCCCCCCCCCCCCCCCCCCCCCCCCCCCCCCCCCCCCCCCCCCCCCCCCCCCCCCCCCCCCCCCCCCCCCCCCGCGACGGGCGAGCAGGCGCAGGCCGGAGCGCGCAGCGGGCGCGGCGGAGTGCGTGGCGTGCATGGATCCTCCTGGGGATCGACCCCGTCGGTGCGAGGTGCGCGGATGGGTCTGGTTCGGGCGGACGGTCACGTCCCCCGAGGGACCGTCACTGCGAGCATAGCGGTAGTAGCTCTCCGTGCACGGCGGGAGGGGTGTCGCGCCCGGGCGCACCCCAGGGCGCACCCCGAGGCACCCCCATGGGGCACCTCGTGGAGTGGCTCGGGGAGCGCCCGGGGACCGGCCCTCAGGAGGCGAGGTCCTCCGCCAGCGCGACCAGGGTGCGCACCGCCACGCCGGTGCCCCCGCGGTGGGTGTAGCCGTACGGCTCGGAGGTCAGGAACGCCGGGCCCGCGATGTCCAGGTGCGCCCACGGCACGGGGGTGCCGTCGGCGCGCTCGCCGACGAACTCGCGCAGGAACACCCCGGCCACGAGCATCCCGCCGGCCCGGTCGCCGATGTTGGCCAGGTCGGCCACCTGCGAGTCCAGGCTCGGGCGCAGCTCCTCGGGCAGCGGCATCGGCCAGAACTGCTCGCCCGCGCGCGCGGCGGCGGCCAGCACGTCGTCGCGGAAGGAGTCGTCGTTGGCCATGACGGCCGACACGCGGTTGCCCAGCGCGACCACCTGCGCGCCGGTGAGGGTGGCCACGTCCACGACCCGGTCGGGCTGCTCGGCGGTGGCGGCCACGAGCGCGTCGGCCATGACCAGGCGGCCCTCGGCGTCGGTGTTGAGCACCTCCACGGTCGTGCCGCCGTGCATCGTCAGCACGTCCGAGGGGCGGATCGCCGTGCCCGAGGGCATGTTCTCGGCCACCGCGAGCCAGCCCGTCACCCGCACCGGCAGGTCCAGGTCGGCCACCGCCTTGACGGCCGCGAGCACGGCCGCGGCGCCGGACATGTCGCTCTTCATCGTCTCCATGCCCGCGGGGGGCTTGAGCGAGAGGCCGCCGGAGTCGAACGTGATGCCCTTGCCCACGAGCGCCAGGTGCGCCCGGGCGCCCCTGGGCGCGTGCTCGACCACCACCAGGCGCGGCGGGCGCGAAGAACCCTGCCCGACGCCGAGGATGCCGCCGTAGCCGCCGTCGGCCAGCTCGGCCTCGGTGAGCACCCGCACGCTCAGCGAGGTGCCGCGGGCCAGCTCCAGCGCCGCGTCGGCGAGGTCGGCCGGGGCCAGGTCGCCGGGGGCGGTGTTGACCAGGTCGCGCGCGACGGTGACCGCCTCGCCCAGCACGCGGGCGCGCTCCAGGCCGGCGCGCACGGCCCGGTCGCGCGGCTTGGCCACCAGCAGCGTCACCTGCTCCACCGGCGCGCGGCCGGCGGCCTTGTAGCGGGTGAAGGCGTAGGCGCCCAGGGCCGCGCCCTCGGCGAGCGCGCCGGCGGCGGCCGCGTCCTCGGCGGGCAGCGCCAGCGCCACCCGGCGCCGGCCGGCCAGCGCGCGCACGGCGGCGCCGGCGGCCCGGCGCAGCACCTCCGGGTCCGCCGGCTGCTCGCCCAGGCCCACGACCGCCACGACCGGGGCGCTCACGCCGGCGACCTGCGGCAGCAGGTGCACCGAGCCGGGCGCGCCGTCGGCCCCGAGGTCGGCCAGGGCCCGCGACAGCGCCGTGCGCGTGGCGCGGGGCAGGTCGTCGGCGCCCAGCAGCACCGGCACCGCCCCCTGCGCCCCCGGGGAGCGCGCGGCCCCCAGCACGACGGCGTCGGCGGAGACGCTCTTGACGGACTTGCTGCTCAGCTCGAGGCGCACCACCCGGTCACCCTACCCAGCGGTGCGCGCGTCCCCGGCGGCCCCGTGCGCGTGCGCACCGCCGCCGGCCCCCGCGTCGCCCGCGGGCGCGTCCTGGCCGACCGGGACCGCCGCCCCCTGCGCCTCCGGCGCGCTCTCGGGTCCCGGTGCGCCCTCCGCCTCCGGTGCGCCCTCCGCCTCCGGTGCGCCCTCGGGCTCGGGCTCGGGTTCCGGTGCCGGCCGGGCCGCCGCGTCGGCGGCGGCCAGCGCCTGCGCCGCCCGCAGCACGCCCAGCGCCGCCAGCGCGCCCGTGCCCGCGCCGCGGCCGGCGCCCAGGTCCAGCACCGGCACCAGCTTCAGCCGCTCCAGCGCCAGGTGCTGGGCCGGCTCGGCCGTGCGGGCGCCCACCAGCCACCACTTCTCGGCCCCCGGCACCCCGCGGCTGGCGACCAGGGCGGCGGCGGCGCCGACCACCCCGTCCAGCAGCACGGGGGTGCGCCGGGCGGCCGCGCGCAGCAGGAAGCCCACCGCCGCCGCGGTGTCCGGGCTGCCGGCCGTCTGCAGCAGCACCGCCGGGCGGGTGGCCACCGTGCGCGCCCGGCGCACCGCGTCGCGCACCGCGGCGGTCTTGCGCATCCACGCGTCGTCGCCGATCCCGCTGCCGCGGCCCACGACGTCGACGGCCCCCTTGCGCAGGCACGCCGCCACCAGGGTCGCGGCGACCGCTGTGGCGCCCGCGCCCACGTCGCCCAGCAGCAGCAGCTGCACGCCCTCGTCGACGGCCTCGTCGGCGATGGCGGCGCCGGCCCGCACGGCCGCCTCCGTCTCCTCGGCGCTCATCGCGTCCCGGACGGAGACGTCCTCGCTGCCGGCGCGCACCGCGCGGGCCGTCACCGCGGCCGGCAGGCCCGCCAGCTGCCCGCCCGGGTCCGCCACGCCCAGCGCGTGCACCGCCAGCGGCACCCCCGCCGCGGCGGCCAGCGCCGCCGCCGGGTGGGTGCCCCCCACCAGCGCCCGCACCGCCGCCGCCGTGGCGCCGGGCTCCAGCAGCGACACGCCCCGCGCGGCCACGCCGTGGTCCCCGGCCAGCACGACCAGCCGCACCCGCTCCAGCGGGCCGGCGACGTCGGCGTCGCGCGCGCCGGCCAGCCAGGTGGCCAGCTCGCGCAGGCGCGAGGGCGCCAGCAGCGGCGAGGCCGGTCCCGCCGGCACGACGGGCGCGTGCGGGGAGCGCAGCCCCTCGGCGACCTCGCGCAGGTTCAGCGGCCGCGGGCCGTCGGTCATCCTCAGCTCCTCGGGGTGGTGCGGGCGGGCCCGGCGGCGCGCGGACCGGGGAGATGGTCGCACCCGCGCCGCGCGCGCCGCGGCGCGCACCGCCCGGTCGGGCGCGCGGCGCTTGTCGCGCGCCCCGGCGCGCGCCTAGCGTCGGCACCGGCGGTCGACGGCGAGCGCGGACGGGCGGTGGTGCACGGGTGGCGAGCGGGCTCCGGGCGCGCGGGGGGCTCCTCGCGGCGCGCGAGGACTGGCTGGCGTCGAGCGCGAGCGGGCGCGCGGGCACCCCGCTGCCGGGGGCGCGCGAGGTCGTCTCGGCGTCCTGGTGGCGCAGCCGGCGCACCGGCCTGGACCCCGACCGGGTCCTGGCGCCGCTGGCCCTGCAGGGCGCCGAGCTGCGCGAGCGCCGCGCCGCGCACCCCCTGGCGCCGGTGCTGGACACCGCGCGCCGGCTGCTGCTCGCCGAGCCGCTGGGCGTGCCGGTGCTCGTGGCGGTCAGCGACGTGGACGGCACGCTGCTGTGGGTGGAGGGCGACCCCGGCCTGCGCCGCGCCGCCGAGGCGATGAGCTTCCTGCCCGGCGCGCGCTGGAGCGAGGAGGCCGCCGGGACCAACGCCCCCGGCACCGCCCTGGCGCTGGGCCGGCCGGTGCGGGTGCGCTCGGGGGAGCACTACGCCACCGCCGCCACCCGGTGGAGCTGCTCGGCCGCGCCGGTGCGCGACCCCGCCACCGGGCGGGTGCTGGGCGTGCTGGACCTCACCGGCGGCGACGAGCTGGGCCGCGAGCGGGCGCTGGCGCTGGTGAGCGCCGCGGTGGGCGCGGTGGAGGGCGAGCTGCGCGTGGCCGCGCTGCGCCGCGGGCTGGCCGGTCCCGCCGCCCGCGTCCCGCAGCGCGCCCGGCTGCGCCTGCTCGGCGCCGGCGGGCCCCTCCTGCGCGCCGGCGGGCGCGAGCACCGCCTCTCGCTGCGGCACGCGGAGCTGCTCCTGCTGCTGCTGACCGGCCCCGCCCGCGGCTGGAGCGCGGCGGCGCTGGCCGACGCCCTCGACGAGCGCGGCCTGGCGCCGGTGTCGGTGCGCGCCGAGGTGCACCGGCTGCGCGCGGTGCTGGCCGGGGCCGGCGCCGGGGGGCTGGGCCCCTCGCCCTCGCCGTACCGGCTCACCGGCGAGCTGGGCTGCGACGCGCTGGAGGTGCGCGAGGCGCTGCGCGCCGGCCGCGCCGGCGAGGCCGTCGACGCCTGGGCGGGGGAGCTGCTGCCGGCCTCCGACGCGCCGGGCGTGCGCGAGCTGCGCCAGGAGCTGCTCGTGGCCCTGCGCACCGCCGTGCTGGAGGGCGAGGACGACGACGCGCTGCTGCGCTTCTCGCGCGGCGCCGGCCGCGACGACGCGCACGTCGCGCAGGAGCTGCTGCGCCGCCTGGCGCCGGGCGACCCGGGGCGGGCGGAGGTGCTCGGGCGCGCCGCCCGCCTCGCCCGCTGAGCGCCGGCGGGCGCTGCGGCGGGGGTGCAACGCGGCTGCAACGCCCCCGGGCCTAGCGTGGCGGGACCGGGCGACGAGGTGGTCGCCCGCGACCGACCGCGGAGGTCCAGCATGACCGTCTACGAAGCACCCGGCCGCCCCGGCAGCGTGGTCTCGTACGCCGAGCGCTACGACCACTACATAGGCGGCGAGCACGTGCCGCCCGCCTCGGGGGAGTACTTCGAGAACCCCACGCCCGTCACCGGGCAGGTGTTCACCGAGGTCGCCCGCGGCACCGCCGCCGACGTCGAGCGCGCGCTGGACGCCGCGCACGCCGCCGCGCCGGCGTGGGGGCGCACCTCCGTCGCCGAGCGGGCGCTGGTGCTCCACCGCATCGCCGACCGCGTCGAGGCCAACCTCGAGAAGCTGGCCGTGGCCGAGACGTGGGACAACGGCAAGCCGGTGCGCGAGTGCCTGGCCGCGGACCTGCCGCTGGTGGTGGACCACCTGCGCTACTTCGCCGGGGTGGTGCGCGCCCAGGAGGGCGGCATCTCGCAGATCGACGACGACACCGTCGCCTACCACTTCCACGAGCCCCTCGGCGTGGTCGGGCAGATCATCCCGTGGAACTTCCCGCTGCTGATGGCGGTGTGGAAGCTGGCCCCGGCGCTGGCCGCCGGCAACGCCGTCGTGCTCAAGCCCGCCGAGCAGACGCCCGCGTCGATCATGCTGCTGATGGACCTCATCGGCGACCTGCTGCCGCCGGGCGTGGTCAACGTCGTCAACGGCTTCGGCGCCGAGGCCGGCAAGCCGCTGGCCAGCTCCCCGCGCATCCGCAAGATCGCCTTCACCGGGGAGACGACCACCGGCCGGCTGATCATGCAGTACGCCAGCCAGAACCTCATCCCGGTGACGCTGGAGCTGGGCGGCAAGAGCCCGAACATCTTCTTCGACGACGTCGCCCGGGTGCGGGACGACTTCTACGACAAGGCCCTCGAGGGGTTCACGATGTTCGCCCTGAACCAGGGCGAGGTGTGCACGTGCCCCTCGCGCGCGCTCATCCAGTCGACGATCTACGACGAGTTCCTCGCCGACGCCACCGAGCGCACGCGGGCCGTGAAGCAGGGCAACCCGCTGGACACCGCCACGATGATCGGCGCGCAGGCCAGCAACGACCAGCTCGAGAAGATCCTGTCCTACATCGACATCGGGCAGCAGGAGGGCGCCAAGCTCGTCACCGGCGGGCACCGCTCGGACCTGGGCGGGGAGCTGTCCGGCGGCTACTACGTCGAGCCGACGATCTTCGAGGGCGACAACTCGATGCGGATCTTCCAGGAGGAGATCTTCGGGCCCGTCGTCTCCGTCACCCGCTTCGACGACCCCGACGACGCCCTGAAGATCGCCAACGACACCCTCTACGGCCTCGGCGCCGGGGTGTGGTCGCGCGACGTGCACCTGGCGTACCGGATGGGCCGCGGCATCCAGGCCGGGCGGGTGTGGACGAACAACTACCACGCCTACCCCGCGCACGCGGCGTTCGGCGGCTACAAGAGCTCCGGCATCGGCCGGGAGAACCACGCGATGATGCTCGACCACTACCAGCAGACGAAGAACCTGCTGGTGAGCTACTCCACGAGCAAGCTGGGCTTCTTCTGATGGAGCCCGCTGCCGGGGCGGTGGGGCTGACCCCGCGGGCGGCGCAGCAGCTGCGCCGCCTGCGGGCGCGCCACGGGGAGCTGATGTTCCACCAGTCCGGCGGCTGCTGCGACGGCAGCGCGCCGATGTGCTTCGCCGCCGGGGACTTCCTGACCTCCGACGCCGACGTGCACCTCGGCGACGTGGTCGTCGAGGCCGAGGGGGAGCAGGAGGGCTTCCGCGTGCCGGTGTGGATGTCCCGCGAGCAGCACGCCCGCTGGGCGCACACCCGCCTGACGATCGACCTGGTGCCCGGCCGCGGCGCCGGGTTCTCCCTGGAGGCCCCGGACGGGGTGCGCTTCCTGGTGCGCTCGCACCTGGCCGGCGCGGGTGCCCCGGGCGTCCCTGGCGCCCCGGGCGGCTCCTGCGAGGTGCCGCCCGCCGCCGGCCCGCCCCCGGTAGCGTCCCGCGGGTGACCGCGGACAGCCCCGAGCAGACCCCGCCCGCCCCCGCCGGGCCGCCGGTGCGCTTCGCGCTGGTCGGCTACGGCGGCGGCGGGCGGTACTTCCACGCCCCCGTCCTCGCCGGCGCGCCCGGCTGCGAGCTGGTGGCGGTGGTCACGCGCGACGCCGGGCGCGCCGCGCTGGCGCGCGCCGAGCACGGGGTGCGCGCGGTCGCCTCGCTGGAGGAGGCGGCCGACCTGGGCGTGGAGGCGGTGGCGGTCTCCACGCCCGCCGACACGCACACCGCGCTCACCGAGCGCGCCCTGCGCCTGGGGCTGGCGACCGTGTGCGACAAGCCGTTCGCGCTGGACGCCGCGGCGGCGCGGCGCACCGTGGAGCTGGCCGCCGAGCTGGGGGTCCCGCTGAGCCCCTACCAGAACCGCCGCTGGGACTCGGACCTGCTCACGCTGCGCCGGGTGCTCGCCGACGGCGAGCTGGGGCGGGTGGTGCGCTTCGAGTCCGCCTTCGAGCGCTGGACGGCCGGGGACCCGCCGGCCGCCGGCGGGGGTCTGCTGCGCGACTTCGGCGCCCACCTGGTGGACCAGGCGCTGCACCTGTTCGGGCCGGTGGAGGCGGTGGCCGCGCAGGCGCGCGGCGGCGCGGGCGCCGAGACCGACTGGCGCGCGCAGCTCACCCACGCCGGCGGGGTGCGCAGCGAGCTGTCCGGCTCGTGGCACCAGGCGCTGCCCGCGCCGCGCTTCCGCGTGACCGGCACGGCGGGCACCTTCGTGCTCGAGGAGGCCGTGGACGGGCAGGAGGCCGCCCTGCTGGCCGGGCGCACCCCGGCCGCCGAGGGCGCGGCGTGGGGCGCGGAGCCGCCCTCGCGCTGGGGGCGCCTGGCGCTGGGCGGCGGGGCGCTGCGCCGGGTGCCCAGCGAGCACGGCCGCTGGCCGGACTTCTACGCCGCCTTCGCGCGGGCGGTGCGCGGGCTGGGCCCGGTCCCCGTCGACCCGCGCGACGCGGTGGCCACCACGGCCGTGGTCGACGCGGCCCTGCGGGCGGTCGCGCAGGGGCGCACCGTCGAGGTGGGCTGAGCCGGCCGGACCCGCCCGCGCCCTCGCCGCCGGGTTCCCGCGCGGTGCTCTCGTCTCACGATGTGGGACGACGGTCTCGCGGAGTGGATGCCCGCCGTCCGCTCGGGCACCCTCGGGCTGCCCCTGGAGCACCGCCGGCGACCCCGCGCGCGCCCCCGGGGGCCCCGCGCCGGACGCAGGTGGACCCCTGCCGGTGGCGTGACCACGAGCCGTCCCGCCGTCCCCGAAGGTGCCCCATGGGTCCGTCCGACCTGAACCCCACGATCCCCCGGCCGGGTGCCGCGCCCGTCGCGGCGAACCCCGTGCGCCGCGTCGCCGCCGCCAGCCTCATCGGCACGACGATCGAGTTCTACGACTTCTACGTCTACGCCACGGCCGCGGCGATCGTCTTCCCCGAGCTGTTCTTCCCGTCCGACAACCCGACGGCCTCGCTGCTCGGCTCGCTGGCCTCCTTCGCCATCGCCTTCGTCGCCCGCCCCATCGGCTCGATCGTCTTCGGCCACTTCGGCGACCGCATCGGGCGCAAGACCACGCTCGTGGCCGCGCTGCTCGTCATGGGGGTGTCCACCACCCTCATCGGCGTGCTGCCCACCCACGCCGTGGCCGGCAACCTCGCCACCGCGCTGCTGTGCCTGCTGCGCTTCGGGCAGGGCTTCGGCCTGGGCGGGGAGTGGGGCGGGGCCGCGCTGCTGGCCACCGAGAACGCCCCGGCGAACCGCCGCGCCCTCTACGGCATGCTGCCCCAGCTCGGCGCGCCCTTCGGCTTCATCATCGCCAACACCCTCTTCATCGCCCTGTCCTTCGGCATGAGCGAGGAGGCCTTCGCCTCCTGGGGCTGGCGCGTGCCGTTCCTGCTGAGCGCCGTGCTCGTCGGCCTGGGCCTGTACGTGCGCCTGAGCCTGACCGAGACCCCGGTGTTCGCCAAGGCGCTGGCCGAGGACCGCACCACCAGGGTCCCCGTCGCGGAGGTCTTCCGCGGCAGCTGGAGGACCGTCGTGCTCGGCGCCCTGTCCGTGGTGCTGACCTACGTGCTCTTCTACCTGACGACCACCTGGTCGCTGAGCTACGGCACCAAGGGCCTGGGCTACTCGCGCCACACCTTCCTGCTCATGCTGTGCGGCGCCGTCGTCTTCATGGCGCTGGCCACCCCGCTGTCCGGGGTGCTCGCCGACCGCTACGGCCGGCGCCCCGTGCTCGCCACCGCCATGGCCGGCGGCGGCGTCGTGGGCCTGCTCACCGGCCCGATGCTGGACTCCGGCAGCACGGCGCTGGTCATGCTGTGGCTGTGCGCGGGCCTGTTCTTCATGGGCCTGGTCTTCGGGCCCATCGGCGCCTACCTGCCCGAGCTGTTCCCCACCAACGTGCGCTACACCGGCGCCTCGCTGGCGTTCAACTCCGGCAGCATCCTGGGCGCCTCGCTGGCCCCCTACACCGCCGTGAAGCTGCAGGCGGCGCACGGCGTCAGCTGGGTGGGCTACTACCTCGCCGCGGCCGCCGTCGTCAGCCTGCTCTCGCTGCTGGCGCTGCGCGAGACCCGCACCGCCACGATCGACGGCTGAGCGCACCCGCCCGCACGCGACCGCACCCGCCGGCCCGGTCCCCGCACGGGGACCGGGCCGGCCCGCGTTACCCTGCGGTGGCCCCGCCACGACGACCGCCGGGGCGCGGCAGACGAGGGGGACCGTGGTGGCTGTCGGCTCGGGAGCCGCGTACCGGGCGCTGTACCGGACGCTCCTGACGAGGATCGACCCCGAGGTGGCCCACCACTGGGCCTTCAGCGCGATGCGCACCGCGGCCGGGGTCCCCCCGGCGGTGCCGCTGCTGCGCCGCGCGTTCGTCGAGCACGACCCCCGCCTGCGCACCCGCGTGCTGGGCATGGACCTGCCCGGCCCGCTCGGCCTGGCCGCCGGCTTCGACAAGGACGGCGCCGGCGTGGAGGCCCTGGCCCACTTCGGCTTCTCCTTCGTCGAGGTCGGCACCGTCACCGCCCTGCCCCAGCCGGGCAACCCCAAGCCCCGCCTGCACCGCCTCGTCGACGACCGCGCCGTCGTCAACCGCATGGGCTTCAACAACTCCGGCGCCGAGGCCGTCGCGCGCCGGCTGCGCCAGCTGCGCGCGGTGCCCCCGCGCCACCCCGTCGCCGTGGGCGTCAACATCGGCAAGAGCAAGGTCGTCGCCGAGGAGGACGCCGCGGCCGACTACGCCGTCTCCGCCCGGCTGCTGGCCCCCTACGCCGACTACCTCGTCGTCAACGTCAGCTCCCCGAACACCCCCGGGCTGCGCAACCTGCAGGCGGTGGACAAGCTGCGTCCCGTCCTGGACGCCGTGCGCACCGCCGGGGACGCCGCCGCCCACCGGCACGTGCCGCTGCTGGTGAAGATCGCTCCCGACCTCGAGGACGGGGACGTCGACGCCGTGGCCGACCTGGCCCTGGAGCTGGGCCTGGACGGCGTGGTGGCCACCAACACCACGATCCGCCGCGAGGGGCTGCGCTCGCACCCGGACGTGGTGGGCGCCGCCGGCGGCGGCGGGCTCTCCGGCGCCCCGCTGCGCGAGCGCTCGGTGCAGGTGCTGCGGCAGCTGGCCGCCCGCGCCGGCGACCGGCTCACCCTCGTCAGCGTCGGCGGCGTGGAGACCGCCGACGACGTGCGCGAGCGCCTGGAGTCCGGCGCCTCCCTGGTGCAGGCGTACACCGCGTTCATCTACGAGGGCCCCGGCTGGGCCCGCCGCGTGCTCAGCGACCTGGCCGCCTCCCGCTCGCGCCGCGAGGGCGACCGCAGCGCCCCCCGGCGCGCCTGAGCGGCCGGGCCCGCCCGCCTCGAGTTGTGGGCGGGCCCGCGAGCCGCGACGGTCGGGGCAGTGCAGCGAGCGGACCCGCTCGCACCCCCGTCAGGCGAGGAGCCCCATGACCGACGTCGCCCCGCGCCGTCCCGGTGGCGCGGACGGGCCCGGCCCCTCCGGCCGCGGCGCGACCGACCCCGACCCCACCCGCTGGCGCGCCCTGGGCGTCTGCCTGGTCGTGGGGTTCATGACCCTGCTGGACGTCTCCATCGTCAACGTCGCGCTGCCCTCCATCGAGGACTCGCTCGGCGCCGGCCCCTCCCAGGTGCAGTGGATCGTCGCCGGCTACGCCCTCGCCTTCGGCCTGGTGCTCGTGCCCGCCGGCCGCTTCGGCGACCTGTACTCCCGGCGCACGGTCTTCGCGGTCGGCCTGGCCGGGTTCGTCCTCACCAGCGCCGCCGCCGGCCTGGTGCAGTCGGCCACCGCGCTGGCGCTCGTGCGCCTGCTGCAGGGCGTGACCGCCGGGCTGGTCAACCCGCAGGTGCTCGCCTTCATCCAGCAGCTGTTCACCGGCGCCGAGCGCGGCCGCGCCTTCGCCGCCTTCGGCACCACCGTGGGCCTGTCCACCGCGATCGGCCCGCTGCTGGGCGGGGTGATCCTGCAGGTCTTCGGCGAGGAGCACGGCTGGCGCGGGGTGTTCCTCATCAACGTGCCCATCGGCGCGGTCCTGCTGCCGCTGGCCTGGCGCTGGCTGCCCGCTCAGCGGCGCTCGCAGGGCCGCCGCCCCGGCTTCGACGTGCCCGGCCTGCTGCTCCTGGCCGCCGCCGTGCTGCTGCTCATGCTGCCGTTCGTGCTCACCAGCGCCTCCTCCGCGCGCTGGTGGCTGCTCGCCCCCGGCCTGGTGCTGCTGGTGGCGTTCGCCCTGTGGGAGCGGCACCAGGACCGCCTGGACCGCAACCCCGTCATCGCCGTGAGCCTGGTGCGCACCCCGTCGTTCACCACGGGCGCGCTCATCGGCATGACCTACTTCGCCGGCTTCACCGGCATCTTCCTCGTCGTGACGCTCTACCTGCAGTCCGGGCTCGGCTTCTCCCCCCTGCAGGCCGGGCTGGTGCAGACGCCCTTCGCCCTGGCCTCCGCCGTGCTGGCCCAGGTCGGCGGCCGGCAGGTCGCCGGGCGCGGGCGCGCCGTCGTCGTCGTGGGCCTGCTCGTCGCCGCCGTCGGGCTGACCGCCGCCGACGTCGTCACCGCCGTGGTGCAGGGCACCGCCGGCGCCGTCGCCCTGGCCGCGTGCCTGGGCGTCACCGGCGTCGGCAGCGGCCTGGTCATCTCGCCCAACCAGACCCTCACCCTCGCCGACGTCCCGCGCAGCACCTCCGGCGTGGCCGGGGGAGCGCTGCAGACCGGTCAGCGCATCGGCTCGGCGATGGGCGTGGCCGCGGTCACGGCCGTCTTCTACTCGGTGCTGGCCAGCAGCGGCCTGAGCGGGCAGCGGCCCGCCGGGGCCGGCGGCGAGGTGCCCGAGCAGGTGCAGACCGCCTTCGGCGAGGCCCTCTCGGGCGGGCTGCGCGTCTCGCTCGGGCTCGTCGTGGCCGCCCTGGTCCTGGCCCTGCTCGACCTGCGCCGGCGCCGCTCGGCGGACGGCGCGCCCGAGCACCCGGGCCGGGCGGGGGAGCCGGGGGGCCGGCACGGCGGCGAGCACGTGCGCGCCCCGCGCCACCGCGGCTGACGGCGGGGCGGGCGGGGCGCGCGCCGGTGGGTTAGCGTCGCGCGGGTGAGGCCGATGCAGTGGACCTGGACCCTCGAGGACGCCGAGGGGCGCCCCCTGGAGGGTGGCGGCGAGGTGTTCCCGACGCAGTCGGACGCCGAGGTGTGGATCGGGGAGAGCTGGCGGGCCCTGCGCGAGCGCGGCGCGGAGTCCGCCCACCTGTTCGCCGACGGCGCGCGCGTGTACGGCCCGCTCAGCCTGCGCCCCGCCGACTGAGCGGGGGCGCGGGCCGGGCGGGCCGTCGTGCGGTCGTCAGGACCGGTGCGTCAGGACGGCCGGCCGGCCGGGGCGTTGCGCGCCGTCATCGCCGGGTCGCGCTCGACGACGTCGCCGAGCACCTCGTCGACGCGGGCCATCAGCTCCGGCGGGATCACCACGCCGGCCGCCTTGACGTTCTCCGTGACCTGCTCGGGGCGCGAGGCGCCGATGATCGCGGTGGCCACGTTGTCGTTCTGCAGCACCCACGCCACCGCCAGCTGCGACATGGACAGGTCCAGCTCGGCGGCCACGCCGCGCAGCTTCTGCACCCGCTCCAGCACCTCGTCGCGCATCCAGCGGCTGATCATCTGCCGGCCGCCCTTCTCGTCCGTGGCGCGGCTGCCCGCCGGCGGCTCGGCGCCGGGGCGGTACTTGCCGGTCAGCACGCCCTGGGCGATGGGGGACCACACCACCTGCGAGACGCCCAGCTCGCGGCTGGTGGGCACGACCTCGCCCTCGATGACGCGCCACAGCGCCGAGTACTGCGGCTGGTTGGACACCAGCTGGAAGCCCAGCTGGCGCGCCAGGGCGTGCCCGGCGCGGATCTGCTCGGCCGTCCACTCGCTGACGCCGACGTACAGGGCCTTGCCGGAGCGCACGACGTCGGCGAACGCCTGCATCGTCTCCTCCAGCGGCGTCTCCGTGTCGTAGCGGTGCGCCTGGTAGACGTCGACGTGGTCGGTGCCCAGGCGCCGCAGCGAGCCCTCGATGGACTCGGCGATGTGCTTGCGCGACAGGCCGGAGTCGTTGGGGCCCTTGGGGCCGGTGGGGAAGTAGACCTTCGTCATGATCTCGAGGCTCTCGCGGCGCTCGCCCCTCAGCGCCTGCCCCAGGACCGTCTCGGCGGCCGTGTTCGCGTAGACGTCGGCGGTGTCGAACGTCGTGATGCCCGCCTCCAGGGCGGCGCGCACGCAGGCGATCGCGGCGTCGTTCTCGACCTGCGAGCCGTGCGTGAGCCAGTTGCCGTACGTGATCTCCGAGATCTTCAGACCGCTGCGACCGAGGTGTCGGAACTCCATGGCCGCGACGGTAGGGCCTCGGGCGCCCCGGCGCCCGGCGTCCGGGCGGACCCGGCGCGCCGCGGCGGGGTGCGGGGGGCGGCGGGGTGCCGGCCTCAGCGGGGCGCGGCGCCCCGCTCGACCATGGGCACCGGGCGGCGCATCCGGCGGATCTGCAGGGCGCGGGTGACGCCGTAGGAGACCAGGCCGCGCTCGGGCTCGTCGAAGCGGGCGGCCAGGGCGCGCTTGACGCGCCGGCCCAGCAGCACGCTGTCCACGACGACGAGCGCGAGCATCCCGTAGATGAGCACGGTCGTGCCCAGCAGCAGCGCGGCCGAGCCGACCGGCTGGGCCACCATCGACAGCAGCAGCGAGGCGCCGGCGATGATGAGGAAGTACTCGCCCACGTTGCGCCGGGCGTCCACGACGTCGCGCACGAAGCGGCGCTGCGGGCCGCGGTCGCGCGCCGGCAGGTAGCGCTCGTCACCGGTGACCAGCGCCTGCTGCACCTTCACGCGCTCCTGGCGCTGCGCCTCGCGGGCGGCCTTCGCGGCGGCCTTGCGGTCGGCGGGCACCAGGGGGCGGGCGTTGCGGGCCTGCGCCTCGCTGCGCCGGGGGGTGGGACGGCCCTTGCCGCCGGGCTTCGTCAGCTCGACGACCGGGGCGGCCGGCGCCTCGGGGGCCTGCTTCTCCTTCGAGCGTCCGAACACGCCGCCAGGGTACGGCACCGGCGGGCCCGCCCCGGCGGCTCGCGCACCGCGCGGGGTAGCGTCGCCGGGCGTGAGCCAGGACACCACGCCCCTGCCCGAGTCCGGCCCCGCGCGCACCGACGCGCTGCGCGCCGCCTGCACCGCCGGTGCCGCCGCCGCCCGCGCCGACCTCGAGGCGCTGGTGCGCATCCCCAGCGTCTCCGCGCCCGCCTTCGACCAGGCGCACGTCGCCGCCAGCGCCGACGCCGTGGCCCGGCTGCTGCGCGATGCGGGCCTGCCGCAGGTGGAGGTGCGCACCGCCGAGGCCGTCGTCGACGGCGTCGCGCTGCGCAGCGCCCCGGCGGTCGTCGCCCGCCGCCCCGCGCCGGCCGGGCGGCCCACGGTGCTGCTGTACGCCCACCACGACGTGCAGCCGCCGGGGGCGCCGGAGCAGTGGAGCAGCCCCGCCTTCGAGCCCGCCGAGCGCGACGGGCGCCTCTTCGGGCGCGGCACCGCCGACGACAAGGCCGGCGTCGTGGTCCACGTCAACGCGCTGCGCACCCTGCTGCCGCTGTGGGGCCCGGACGACGGCGTGGGCGTGACCGTCTTCGTCGAGGGCGAGGAGGAGATCGGCTCCCCGGCCTTCGGCGCCTTCCTGGCCGAGCACCGCGCCGACCTGGCCGCCGACGTCATCGTCGTGGCCGACTCCGGCAACTGGCGCGTGGGCGTGCCGGCGATCACCACCACGCTGCGCGGCCTGGTGGACTGCGTCGTCACCGTCTCCGTGCTCAGCCACCCGGTGCACTCCGGCGTCAACGGCGGTCCCGTGCTCGACGCGCTGACCTGCCTGTCGCGCCTGGTGGCCACCCTGCACGACGAGGCCGGCGACGTGGCCGTCAAGGGCCTGCACGCCGGCTCCGCCGGCGCGGTGGACCTCACCGAGGCGCAGTACCGCGCCGACGCCGGCGTCCTGGAGGGCGTGCGCCTGGCCGGCACCGGCTCCGTGGCGGACCGGCTGTGGACCAAGCCGGCCCTGTCGGTCATCGGGGTCGACGCCACCCCCGTGGACACCGCCAGCAACACCCTGGTGCCCTCGGCGCGCGCCAAGCTCAGCCTGCGCCTGGCCCCGGGCCAGGACCCGCGCGAGGCGATGACCGCGCTGCGCCGGCACCTGCTCGCGCACGCCCCCTTCGGCGCGCGCGTGGAGGTCGCCGAGGGCGAGGCGGGCAGCTCCTTCTCCGCCGACACCACCTCCCCGGCGCACGAGGTGGCCCGCGCCGCCTTCGAGGAGGCCTACGGCGCCCCGGTCGTGGAGATGGGCATGGGCGGCTCCATCCCCTTCATCGCCGACCTGGTCGCCGAGCACCCCGGCGCCTCGATCCTCGTCACCGGCGTGGAGGACCCCGACTCGCGCGCCCACGGCCCGGACGAGTCGCTGCACCTGGCCGACTTCGAGCGCGCCTGCCTGGGCGAGGTGCTGCTGCTGGACGGCCTGGCCGGCGTCCCGGCCGCCGTGACGGGCACGGGCGCGCCGGCGCGGCCGTAACCTGGTGCCGGGAACAACCGCGCCGCACCCGCGGTTGGCCCGGACAGCGTCCCCAGTCGACGAGTGGAACCGGAGACCCGCCTCATGACCACGACGACCGCCGCAGAAGAGCAGACCCGCGCCCACGGCGTGGAGCTCACCGACGTCGCCGCCACCAAGGTCCGCACCCTGCTGGAGCAGGAGGGCCGCGACGACCTGCGGCTGCGCATCGCCGTGCAGCCCGGCGGCTGCTCGGGCCTGATCTACCAGCTGTACTTCGACGAGCGCGAGCTGGACGGGGACGCTGTGCGCGACTTCGACGGCGTGGGCGTCGTCGTCGACAAGATGAGCGCCCCGTACCTGGACGGCGCGACCATCGACTTCGCCGACACGATCGAGAAGCAGGGCTTCACGATCGACAACCCGAACGCGGGCAGCAGCTGCGCCTGCGGCGACTCGTTCTCCTGACGGGTCCGGACACCCCGACGGCCCCCGCGCCCCCCGGCGCGGGGGCCGCTCGCGTGTGGGCGGCCCCGCTGCCCGCCGCGCCCGCCGGCCGCCCGCGCCGGCACCCGGGCCGGGCCCGCTTCGCCTTCGAGCGCCTGGCGCCGCGGCCGGGGGAGGACCTCGTGGCCGCGGGCGGGGACCTGGCCCCGGAGACGCTGCTGGCCGCCTACGCGCGCGGGCTCTTCCCCATGGGGCTGGGCGGTGGCGGCAGCGGGCCGGTCGGCTGGTGGTCGCCCGACCCGCGCGGGGTGCTCCTGCCCGAGCGCGTGCACGTCTCCCGCTCGCTGCGCCGGGCGCTGCGCGGCTTCGAGGTGCGCGTGGACACCGCCTTCGACGAGGTCGTCGCCGGGTGCGCGGACCCCTCCCGGCCCGGGGCGTGGATCACCGCCGAGGTCGCCGCCGCCTACGGCCGGCTGCACCGGCTGGGGTGGGCGCACTCGGTGGAGGTGTGGGCCGGCGGGGAGCTGGCGGGCGGGCTGTACGGCGTCTCCCTGGGCGGGCTGTTCGCCGCGGAGTCCAAGTTCCACCGCGTGCGCGACGCCTCCAAGGCGGCCGTGGTGGCGCTGGCGGACCTCCTGGCGGCCGACGGCGCGCCGGGCCGGCTGGTCGACGTGCAGTGGCGCACGGAGCACCTGGCCACCCTCGGCGTGGAGGAGGTGGACCGGCCCCGCTACCACCGCCTGCTGAGGGCCGCGCTGGCCCGGCCCGTGCCCGCGGTGTTCGCGGCGCGCCCCGACCCGTCCGACAGCTACGACGGGGGGTAGTCTCATCACCCGTAGGGACGCTCCTGCCCACGACCCTCACGCCGCGGGCACGGGACGTCCCCGTCTCTGCACGAACCGTGGGAAGGCCGACGTTGGGCACGCGAGACTCGGACGCGACGCGTCGTCGCCGTCCCCCCAAGGCGCTGGGCGCCGGCGTCCTCGCCGGGGCGACGGCGTTGCTGCTGACGGGCTGCTCCGCCGCCGACTGGCCGGACGCGAGCGCGAGCAACTTCTTCCTGCCGGACGCCAGCATCGGCGCCACCAACCAGACCGAGCGCATCTCCGAGCTGTGGGACGGCTCGTGGATCGCCGCGCTGGCCGTGGGCCTGCTCGTCTGGGGTCTGACGGTGTGGGTCGTGGTGGCCTACCGCCGCCGCAAGGGCGACCCCGAGCTGCCGCCGCAGACGCGCTACAACATGCCGATCGAGATCCTCTACACCATCGTCCCCGTGATGATGGTCGGGGTCCTCTTCTACTACACGGCCCGTGACCAGGAGGCGATCCTGAACACCACGGGCACCCCCGACGTCACCATCGACGTCGTGGGCAAGAAGTGGGGCTGGGACTTCAACTACCTGGACCAGTCGGGCCAGCCGATCGCCTACGAGGCTGGTCGCCAGGCCGACCTCACCGGTGAGCCCGGCGTGGAGGAGCAGCTGCCCACGCTCTACGTCCCGGTGGACCAGAACGTGCAGTTCAACCTGTACGCGCGCGACGTGATCCACTCCTTCTGGATCCCCGCCTTCCTGTTCAAGCAGGACATGATCCCCGGCAGCCCGAACCGCTTCCAGGTCACCCCCACCAAGGAGGGCCTGTACAAGGGCAAGTGCGCCGAGCTCTGCGGCGACTACCACTCGGAGATGCTCTTCAACGTCCGCGTGGTGTCCCAGGCGGAGTACGAGCAGCACGTCCGCGACCTCGAGGCCCGCGGGCAGACCGGCGGCATGCCGACCGGTCTCGCCGGTGAGCGCGAGAACGAGCTCGGTGGCGGTGCGGACCCCGCCGGCGACGAGTCCAGCGATGGGAACAACAGCTGATGGCCAGCGAGAGCTTCAACGCACCGGGTCTGGCGACCCGGGTCACCACGCGCCAGCCGCTCGGGGCCGTCGTGCCCCGCCGGCACGGCTCGGTCATCTCGGGCTGGCTGTCCAGCACCGACCACAAGGTGATCGGCAACCTCTACTTCATCACCGCCTTCCTCTGGTTCCTCATCGGCGGCGTGCTCGCCCTGCTCATCCGCGCCGAGCTCTTCGCGCCGGGCATGCAGGTCTTCAACACGAAGAACGAGTACAACCAGGCGTTCACGATGCACGGCACGATCATGCTGCTGCTCTTCGCGACGCCGCTCTTCTCCGCCTTCGCCAACGCGATCATGCCGCTGCAGATCGGTGCGCCCGACGTGGCGTTCCCGCGGCTGAACATGCTCTCGTACTGGCTCTTCCTCTTCGGCGGCCTCATCGCCGCCGCCGGCTTCCTGGTCCCCGGCGGCGCCGCGGCCTTCGGGTGGTTCGCCTACGCGCCCCTGTCGGACGTCATCCACTCACCGGGCCTGGGCGGCAACCTGTGGGTGCTGGGCCTGGCCTTCTCCGGCTTCGGCACCATCCTCGGCGCGGTCAACTTCATCACCACGATCATCTGCATGCGCATGCCCGGCATGACGATGTTCCGGATGCCGATCTTCACCTGGAACACCCTGATCACCAGCGTGCTGATCCTCATGGCGTTCCCGGTCCTGGCCGCCGCGCTGCTGGCCCTGGCCGCCGACCGCATCATGGGCGCCCACGTCTTCGAGGCCGCCAACGGCGGCCCGATCCTGTGGCAGCACCTGTTCTGGTTCTTCGGGCACCCGGAGGTCTACATCATCGCGCTGCCGTTCTTCGGCATCGTGACCGAGATCTTCCCGGTCTTCAGCCGCAAGCCGGTCTTCGGCTACAAGGGCCTGGTCTTCGCGACGATCTCCATCGCCGGCCTCTCGGTGACCGTGTGGGCGCACCACATGTACGTCACCGGCAAGGTGCTGCTGCCCTTCTTCGCCTTCATGACCATGCTGATCGCCGTGCCCACGGGCGTGAAGTTCTTCAACTGGATCGGCACGATGTGGCGCGGGTCGCTGACCTTCGACACCCCGCTGCTGTGGAGCGTCGGCTTCCTGGTGACCTTCCTCTTCGGCGGTCTGACCGGCGTGATCCTGTCCTCGCCGCCGCTGGACTTCCAGCTCTCGGACTCCTACTTCGTCGTGGCGCACTTCCACTACGTCGTCTTCGGCACCGTCGTCTTCGCGATGTTCGCCGGCTTCTACTTCTGGTGGCCGAAGCTGACGGGCAAGATGCTCCACGAGGGCTGGGGCAAGCTGCACTTCTGGATGCTCTTCATCGGCTTCCACGCCACCTTCCTCATCCAGCACTGGCTGGGGGCGGCCGGCATGCCGCGCCGCTACGCGGACTACCTGCCCGGTGAGGGCTTCCAGACCATGAACGAGATCTCCACGATCGGCTCGTTCGTCCTGGGCGCCTCGTTCCTGCCGTTCCTGTGGAACGTGTACCGCACCGCCCGCTACGGCGAGAAGGTCACCGTGGACGACCCGTGGGGCTACGGGATGTCGCTGGAGTGGGCGACCTCGTGCCCGCCGCCGCGGCACAACTTCACCTCGCTGCCGCGGGTGCGCTCCGAGCGCCCGGCGTTCGACCTGCACCACCCCGAGGCGATCGGCCGCGACACGCCGACGGACGCGCGCAGCAAGAACATCCTGGACCACGCCTTCGGCGAGGCCGACCTGTCCCACCGCGAGGAAGACCTGGGGAAGCGCTGACCGATGAAGTCCGAGACCTGGCTGTTCTCCGGCGGGATCCTCTTCTTCCTGCCCGTGGCCTTCGTGTACGGCCTGCTCACGCAGTGGGACGAGTGGGTCGGCTTCATCGCCCTGCTGCTCACCGGCGGTCTGGCGTCCCTCGTGGGGACGTACCTGTTCATCACGGCCCGACGGATCGACTCGCGTCCCGAGGACGACCTGCGCGCCGACATCACCGAGGGCGCGGGGGAGCAGGGCTTCTTCCCCCCGTTCAGCTGGTGGCCGCTCTACCTGGCCGCCGCCGGCGCGATCGTCTTCGCCGGTGCGGCGGTCGGCTGGTGGCTGTGGATCATCGGCATGGCGTTCACCATCCCGATGATCGTCGGCTGGGTGTTCGAGCACTACGTGGGTGAGCACGCCCACTGAGCCCAGCGCTCCGCACGCAGGAGGCCCCGCACCCGGGTGGGTGCGGGGCCTCCTCGCGTCCGGGGCGGGATCAGCTCCCGCCCCGCTGCTCCTCCCCGGCGTGGCCCTGCTCGTGCTCCTCGTGCCCGTGCGCCTCGTCCCCGTGCCCGTCCTGCCGGCCGGGGCCGTGGTCGTGCGGCGTGGTGGTCAGCGGGCGGCCGTCCGCGGGGACGTCGCCCACGGGGATCCACCCCGTGGCCGGCCCGCTCGTGCCGTCCCGCGCCACGGCCGCCACCGACACCAGCAGCTGCGAGGACGTGAAGAGCAGCCCCGCCGCGCGCTCCGTGCCGTACCGCTCGGGAGCCGAGCTGCCCGCGGCCGCGGTGACCCGCACCGTCGTCGCCGTGGTGGTCTCGTCGGGGCTCGAGCCCCGCGGGACGCCCTCGGCGCTGGCGTAGCGCACCGCGTAGGACGAGGCCCCCGCCACCGGTGCCCAGCTGAGCTGCCAGTCCACGCTCCACGTCACCACGGGAGCCCCGGTCGGGCCCGCGCCCTCCCGGCGGCTGTCCACCGTCGCCACCCGCAGGTCGGCGGGCGCCACCGGGGGAGCGGGGGGCGGGGGCGGCGGCACGGGCGGCACCGAGCGCGCCTGGGTGCACCCCCCGAGCAGCACCGTGCCCAGCAGCGCGGCCGTGGCCGTGGCGGGCCACCTCACCACTCGACCGCCCCGAAGACCTCGTCGTTGGCGTAGACGGTGCGGTCCGGCACGACCTGGCCCACCTCCAGCTCGCTGCCGACCACGGCGCTGCGCTCACCCACCACGGACCCGTTGCGCAGCAGCGAGCGGAACACCACCGACTCGTCGCCCAGCACCACGTCGTTGCCGATGGTCGTCGGTGCGCTGACGCCCGTGGTGGGGTCGACCGCCGGGCGCCCGCCGCCGTGCACGATGACGCGCTCGCCGTAGGTGACGCGGTTGCCGACCGAGAGGTCCGAACCCTCCAGCGCGTGGAAGATCGTCCGGTTGCCCATGGAGCGCACCGTGCCCACCGCGAAGGGCCCGCCCTCGTCGGCGCGCAGGGAGATGCGCGAGCCCATCCGGGCCGACAGCGTCGCCAGGTCGTCCTCGAAGCAGACGTCGCCGATGACGCGGTTGCGGAACGCGGGGTCGCGCACCTCCGGGCCGGTGCACAGGGCGGACTCCACGGTGGGGGCGTCGCGCGAGACGTCGAACACGTTGCCTCCCGGGTCGACGTTGATGCCGCGCACCGTGCTGGGGTCCTCGGCCGCCAGGCGGGAGTACTCGCGCGCCAGCCCCGTGTTGACCTCCACCACGGCGCTGTTGAAGAGGCGGTCGGCCTCCACGAGCGGGCGGACCTTGCCCAGGGCGGGGTCGTCCGCCTCGGCCTGGGTGCGCACGTCCTTGCCGGGCAGGACCATGGTTCCGCTGCGCAGCACCACCCCGGGCCCGACGCGGCTCAGCGCGGACAGGCCGGTGTCGCGCTCGAGCACCGCCCCGTCGACGAGGGCGCCGAAGCTGATGAAGACCCCGGAGTCGGCCGGGTCGGCCTCGCCGGCGCCGATGCGCGCCGGCCCGCGCACCGCCGAGCCGTGCGCCAGGATCACCCGCTCACCGACCTCCACGCCGTCGAAGGTCCTCAGGCCCGCCGCGGCCAGGGACCGGTCCTCGGCCGGCCAGCGGGGGACCAGGGCCTCCACGCGCACGGAGTCCTGCACGTTGGACTCCGCCCCGATCTCGATGCCCACGCGCCCGGCGGCGAGCAGCTGGGCGAAGGGCCCCACGTACACCTGCTCGCCCAGCGCCACCGAGCGCGCCGAGCGCAGCTGCGCCGTCGGGTCCACGAAGGACGCGCCGACCGCCGTGCTCGCCGGCTCCGGCGCGGGCTCCGCCGCGCGGGCCGGGACCGTCAGCGCGGTCGTCGTCAGGCAGAGCACCACCGCGGCCCCGCCGATCGCCCCGTGCACCCGGGGCCGTCCGTGCCGTCTCACCGTCACGCCCTCCTCCGTCCCGTCGGGAGCCGGAGCACCCGATCCCACGACTCTGTGTGCTTCATGTGTAGCAGTCCGTCGCGCGCGGTGGCGGTTCTGCTGTGTCGCAGGTCACGTCGGCGCCGGTGCAACGCGCCGGGTGCCCGCGACGTCACTCCTGTGGAGCCGTCCGGTGAGAGCATGGGCGGCGGGGGAGACGATCGGGCCGCTCGCACGGCCCTGGGGGGAAGCACCAGTGAGCACGTCGCACCACCGCGCCCGCGCCCGGGCGTCCGCAGCACTCCTGCTGGCCACGACCGCCGTGCTGGTGACGGCCTGCGGGCCGGGCGGCACCGCGGAGGGCGGGGCCGCGGGCGGCCGCCCGGCCGCCACCGCCTCCGCGACGCCCGTCGCGTTCACCGTGACCCCCGGCGACGCCAGCACCGACGTCCGCCTCGACGCACCCGTCGCCGTGGCCGTCAGCGGCGGCCGCCTCGACGAGGTCACCGTCACCGCTGCCGACGGCAGCGCCCTGCCCGGCGCCGTCGACCCCGCCAGCGGCACCTGGACCAGCAGCGGCCCGCTGACCGCCGGCACCCGCTACGCCGTGCACGCCGTCGCCACCGACGGCGCGGGCGCGCATGTGGTCCACGACAGCGCCCTGACCACCCTCACGCCCGTGGCGACGGCCTTCCCGGCCGTCTCGCCGCTCGACGGCGCCACCGTGGGCGTGGGCATGCCCGTCATCGTCACCCTCGACGAGCCCGTCGCCGACGACCGTCGCGCCGCCGTCGAGGAGAACCTGCGCGTCACGACCAGCCCCGCGCCCGTGGAGGGCTCCTGGAGCTGGCGGTCGGACACGAAGGTCGAGTTCCGCCCGCGGGAGTACTGGCCGGCCCGGACGGACGTCCACCTCGACGTCGACCTCGGCGACGTCGAGGTCTCGCCCGGCGTGTGGGGCACCACCCGCGACATCGACTTCACCGTGGGCAGCGCGATGGTGAGCACCGTGGACATCGCCGCGCACACCCTCACCGTCACCCGGGACGGCGAGGTGCTGCGCACCATCCCCGTCACCCTCGGGCAGTCCGGCAGCGGCGGGCGCTACGTCACCCGCAGCGGCACCAAGGTCGTCATGAGCCTGGAGGAGTCCCGGCAGATGGACGCCGAGACCACCGGCGTCAGCAAGGACGACCCCGACTACTACAACGTCGCCGTGAAGTACGCGATGCGCCTGACGAACTCCGGTGAGTTCCTGCACGCGGCTCCCTGGTCGGTGGCCTCGCAGGGCCGCGCCAACGTCAGCCACGGCTGCACGGGCATGAGCACCGAGGACGCGCGCTGGGTGTTCGAGCACTCCAAGGTCGGCGACGTCGTGCAGTACGTGGGCAGCGAGCGCGGCCTGGAGGACGGCAACGGCTTCACCGCCTGGAACACCGGCTGGGAGGAGTGGACCGCGGGCTCGGCCCTCAGCTGAGCGGCGGCCTCGACGAGCCCGGTGGGGGAGACCCCGCCGGGCTCGCGCGCGTCCACCGCCGTTGGCCCGAGCACCGCCGTCAGCGCGGGCGCTCCGGCCCCCGGCGGCGGCGGTGCCGCGACAGCACGACGAAGGCCCCGGGCGAGCGCCCGGGGCC
>NZ_JBJLSG010000075.1:0-24439 GCF_050871925.1 Kineococcus gurbantunggutensis | reverse complement strand
GCTGGAGCGGCAGCGGCTGGGCGCGCAGCTCGCCCCCGGCGGCGAAGCGCCCGGCCGCGCCCTCCTCCACCGGCGAGCCGAGCGCGGCGAGCACGGCCAGGCGGGAGCGCTGCACGTCCAGGGCGTGCGCGAGCAGCACCTCGGCGTCCACGCGGGGGCTGGGCACCCCCGCGGCGGCGAGCCGGGCCGCCGCCCCCTCGAGGAGTCCCCGGACCGTCCGTCCCGCCGCCGCCAGCACGCCCGCGACCCTGCCACGCCGCCGCGGCGCTCAGGCGCCCGGGTCCGCCCCGAGCAGCAGGCGCAGGGCCACGGTCTGCGCGGCCGGCTGCGCGCCGGGCCCCGTCGGGGCGGTCACCGCCACCCAGCGCCCGGTGGCCGGCTCGCACCACACCGACGCCTGCGCCCCGTAGGTGGCGCCGTTGACGCCCACCACCGCGCGCCCGTCGAGGGTGGCGGTGAACCAGCCCCAGCCGGCGCGCATCCCCTCGGCCTCGACCCTCGGCTCCAGCGCCGCGGCGCCGGGCAGCCGGCCGGAGGCGGCGGCGGCCGCCAGCCGGCCGAGGTCCTCGGCCGTGGAGAACACGCCCGTGCCGGCCGGGGCGCTGCCGGTGGACAGCCACGGGCGGGTGCCGCGCCCGTCGGGGGCGACCTCGCGGGCGCGGCCGGCCGGCAGCGGGTCGGGCAGCGCGGCGGTGGCGCCCGCCCCCAGCGGCTCCAGCACGCGCTCGCGCAGCAGCCGCGGGTAGGGCACGCCGGCGCGCACCGCCAGGGCCTGCCCCAGCAGGGCGTGGCCGAGGTTGGAGTACGAGTACTCGCCGCGCGGCGTGCGCAGCGGGGTGCCGCCGGCGTCGGCGAGCAGGGACTCCGGGGTGTCCCACGCGTAGGGGTTGCCCAGGGTGCGGTCGGTGACCAGCGCGCGCAGCTGCGCGCGGGTGCTCAGGCGCGGCAGGCCGGAGGTGTGGGTGGCCAGCTCGGCCAGGGTGGTGCGGCCCAGCTCAGCGGGCAGGTCCCGGTCGGCGTGGACCTCGGCGAGGGTGGTGCTCGCGGTGACCTCGCCGCGGGCGACGGCCTCGGCGAGCAGCAGGCCGGTGAGCGCCTTGGCCACCGAGCCGACCTCCTGGGGGGTGCCCGCGGTCATCGCCCGCTCGCGGCCCGGGCGGGCGTCGGCGCGGCCGAGGGCGGCGCTGCGCCCGCCGGCGGCGTCGCCCTCGGCGACGGCCAGGCCCTGCACCGCCAGCCCGGCCGCCGCCGCGCGCGCCCGCCCGGCCAGGGCGGGGTCCCCGGTGGCGTCGGCGGACAGCTGCGGCGGGGCCGGCGGGGTCGCGCGCAGGACGGCGTGCGCGGCGGGCGCGGCGTGCGCGGCGGCCGCCGGGGCGGTGGACGCGCCGGCCAGGGCGAGGGCCAGGGCCAGCGCGGCGGCGCGCGCGCGGCGCCGGGAGCGGGGGCGGGTGGACGTGCGGGCGGGAGCGGTGGGGGTCACGGCGGTCACCTCAGTCCGGCGGCGGCGAGCAGGGTCAGCAGCGGGACCACGCGCACGGCGGGGACCTCGTAGACCCCCCGGCCGGACGTGGCGAGCCAGCCCTCGGCGACGAGCTGGCGCAGGTGGTGGTAGAGCTGCCCCGAGGTGCCCAGGCCCTCGGCCAGCTCGGGGACGGTGCGCCGCCCGTGCAGCACCTTGTGCACGAGCTGCAGGCGCACGGGGTGGGCCAGGGCGGACAGCGCGGCGACCGCGCCGGTGAGGTCGGCGTCGAGCATCGGCTCGACCTCCACGCCCTCCTGCCACTCGTAGCGCCGCCCGTCGGGCAGGGTGACGGCTCCGGCGAACAGGACCTGCGAGCGGCCCTCGGCGCGCTCCTTCAGGGCGCGCAGGGCCCAGAACTCCTCGCGCCGGTCGGGGTGCTCGGCGTCGGCGACGCGGGCCTCCAGGGCCGCGAGCCGCTTCTCGAGCAGTGCCCAGCGCTCCTCGTCCACCTCCCCGATCCTACGGATGGCCGTGGTTCGTGCAAGAGGATCGTAGGAGGCGGGGAGGTGCGACGGATCAGGCCGAGGTGGTGCCGGCGAGCTGAGCGGCCTCGTCGGCGTCCACGGCCGACTGGATCACCGGGTCCAGGTCACCGTCGAGGACGGCGTCGAGGTTGTACGCCTTGAAGCCCGTGCGGTGGTCGGCGATGCGGTTCTCGCCGAAGTTGTAGGTGCGGATGCGCTCGGAGCGGTCCACCGTGCGCACCTGCGAGCGCCGCGCGGCCGACGCCTCGGCGTCGGCGGCCTCCTGGGCGGCCGCGTGCAGGCGGGCGCGCAGGATGCGCAGGGCCTGCTCGCGGTTCTGCAGCTGCGACTTCTCGTTCTGGCAGCTCACCACGATGCCGGTGGGCAGGTGCGTGATGCGCACGGCGGAGTCGGTGGTGTTCACGCTCTGCCCGCCGGGCCCGGAGGAGCGGAAGACGTCCACGCGCAGGTCGCCCGGGTCGACCTGCACCTCGACCTCCTCGGCCTCGGGCACCACGAGCACCCCGACGGCGGAGGTGTGCACGCGCCCGGCGGACTCGGTGACGGGCACGCGCTGCACCCGGTGCACGCCGCCCTCGTACTTCAGCCGGCTCCACACGCCCTCGGCGGCCGCGCCGCGGGTCTTCACCGCCACCGAGACGTCCTTGTACCCGCCGAGGTCGCTGGGGGTGGAGCCGAGCAGCTCGGTCGTCCAGCCGCGGCGCTCGGCGTAGCGCAGGTACATCCGCAACAGGTCCCCGGCGAACAGGGCCGACTCCTCCCCGCCCTCCCCCGCCTTGACCTCGAGGATGACGTCGCGGGAGTCGTCCGGGTCGCGCGGCAGCAGCAGCCGGCGCAGCCTCTCGGCGGCCTCGTCGGCGGCCCGCTCCAGCGCGGGCAGCTCGGCGGCGAAGGAGGCGTCCTCGGCGGCCAGCTCGCGCGCGGCGCCGGCGTCGTCCACGGCGGCGCGCCAGGCGGCGTGGGCCTCGACGACCGCGCCCAGCTCGGCGTAGCGCCGGCCCAGCGAGCGGGCCAGGGCGGCGTCGGCGTGCACCGCGGGGTCGGCCAGCCGGTGCTCCAGCTGGGCGTGCTCGTCGAGCAGCGGCTGGGCGGACTCGAACACGGCGGGACCTTCCGGGGTGCGGGGCGGGACGGGGTGCGGGGCGGGAACGCGACAGCGCCGGTCCCCCGCCCGTGAGGGCGGTGGGACCGGCGCTGCGGGGGTGCTACTTGGCGGTCTTCTTGCCGTAGCGAGCCTGGAAGCGAGCCACCCGGCCGCCGGTGTCCAGGATCTTCTGCTTGCCCGTGTAGAACGGGTGGCAGGCGCTGCACACGTCGGCGCGGAGCTCGCCGTTCGTCGAGGTGCTGCGGGTGGTGAACGTGTTGCCGCAGGTGCAGGTCACCTGGGTGTCCACGTACTCCGGGTGGATACCGGCCTTCATGGTGTTCTCCTCATCGCGTCGAGCGGCACCGGGTCGCCCTCCCCCGCGGGGGTGGTGCTGGCGTGAGCCGGGGCCTGCGGTCGAACGAGTCTCCCACAGCGTGCTGGGCGATCCGCTCACCTGGTGGAACCGTCGGCCCGGCGCGGTGATTCCCGCGCCGGGCCGGTCGGGGTCAGTCGTCCGAGTCCTTGTTGACCAGGGGCGTGGACTTCTGCACCTGGACGAGGAACTCGAGGTTGCTGCGGGTCTTCTTGAGCCGGTCGAGCAGCAGCTCGATGGAGGCCTGCGCGTCCAGCGCGGTGACCACGCGGCGCAGCTTCCACACGGTCTGCAGCTCCTCGCGCGACATGAGGATCTCCTCGCGCCGCGTGCCGGAGGCCGGGACGTCCACGGCGGGGAAGATGCGCTTGTCGGCCAGCTGGCGCGACAGGCGGACCTCCATGTTGCCGGTGCCCTTGAACTCCTCGAAGATCACCTCGTCGGCCTTGGAGCCGGTCTCGACCAGCGCCGAGGCGAGGATGGTCAGCGAGCCGCCGTTCTCGACGTTGCGGGCCGCGCCGAAGAAGCGCTTGGGCGGGTACAGCGCCGAGGCGTCCACACCGCCGGACAGGATGCGGCCGCTGGCCGGCGCCGAGATGTTGTAGGCGCGCGACAGGCGGGTCAGCGAGTCCAGCAGCACGACGACGTCGTTGCCCAGCTCCACCAGGCGCTTGGCCCGCTCGATGGCGAGCTCGGCGACGGCGGTGTGGTCCGCGGCGGGACGGTCGAAGGTGGAGGCGATGACCTCACCCTTGATCGTGCGCTGCATGTCGGTGACCTCTTCGGGCCGCTCGTCGACGAGGACGACCATGAGGTGGCACTCGGGGTTGTTCGTCGTGATGGCGTTGGCGATGGCCTGCATGACCATCGTCTTGCCGGCCTTGGGCGGGGCCACGATCAGACCGCGCTGGCCCTTGCCCAGCGGGGACATCAGGTCGATGATCCGCGTGGTCAGGACGTTGGGCTCGGTCTCCAGGCGCAGCCGCTCCTGCGGGTACAGCGGCGTGAGCTTGGTGAAGTCCGGCCGGTTGCGGGCCTGCTCCGGCGGGGCGCCGTTGACGGTGTCCACGCGCACCAGGGCGTTGAACTTCGCGCGCTGGCCCTGCTGCTCGCCCTCGCGGGGCTGGCGCACCGCGCCGGTCACCGCGTCGCCGGGGCGCAGGTGGTTCTTCTTGACCTGGTTCAGCGAGACGTACACGTCGTTCGCGCCGGCCAGGTAGCCGGAGGTGCGGATGAACGCGTAGTTGTCCAGCACGTCGAGGATGCCGGCCACCGGCAGCAGGACGTCGTCCTCGCCGATCTCGGTGTCGACCTCGGGCGCGACGCCCTCGCGGCCGCCGCGGCGGCCCTTGCGGTCCCGGTAGCGGTTGCGGCGCCCGCGGCGCCCGCCGCGGTCGTCGTCGAAGTCGTCGGAGGGGCCGGTGGCCCCCACCGCGGCGGCGCGGGGCTCGCGCTCCTCGCCGCGGGCGCGGTCCGCGCGCTCGGCGCGGTCCGCGCGCTCACCGCGGTCGGGGCGCTCACCGCGGTCGGGGCGCTCGGCGCGGTCCGCGCGCTCGCCGCGGTCCTGGCGCTCGGCGCGCTCGGGCTGCTCGGCGCGGTCCTGCTCGCCCTCGGCCTCGCGGCGCGGCAGCGGCGGCAGCTCGACCTGCTGGTCGGGCTCGCGCACGCGGTCGCGGCGGGCGCGCTCGCGGCGGGAGAGGCGCTCGGGCCGCTCGGCGCGGGCGGTGAACTCCTCGAGCGTGGGCAGGCCCGGCGCGGCGTTCTCCTCGCCGCGCTCGCGGGCGCGCTCCTCGCCGCCGCGGTCCTGCGCCGGCACGGCGGGGACGTCGCTGCGCACCGGCAGCTCCACGGCGGGGGCCGGCGCACCGGCGGGGGCGCCGGCGCGGCGCGAGCGGCGCGAGGGGGCCTCGGCGGTCCCCTCGGGGGCGGGCGCGGCCTGCGGGCGCTCGGCGGTCGCGGTGCCCGCGGGGGCGGCGGCCTCGGCGGGCGCACCCACCGGGGCGAGCGGGGTCTGCACGGGCTGCGCGGGGGCGCTCGGCGCCGCGTCGGCGGCCGGGCGGGTCGAGCGCTGCGGCACGGCCGCCTGGTGCTCGCGGATGGCGGCGAGCAGGTCCACCTTGCGCATGCGGCCGGTGCCGCTGATGCCGAGCTCGGCGGCCAGGGCCTGCAGCTGGGGCAGGCGCAGCGCGGAGAGGCTGCCGGTGCGGCGGGGCGCGGGTGCGTCGGCGGCCCCGCCGGCCGTGGCGCCGTCGGTGGCGGCGATGTCGGTGGTGTCGGTCACGAAGGTCCTTCCCCCTCGTCCAGCGACTGGCCAGTCAGAGTGGGCACGGTCGCGATGACTGCCCGGAACGGGCAGGAACTTGGTCCCACGGACGCGCTGAAGAGCGCGAGGCGATCGTGGAGGTGCACCGTGCGGCGAGGAGAGCATGCGCAGAAGGTGAGCGCGACCCCGCCGGTGAGGTGCTGCCACGATCGTAACACCACGGTGCTCCGGAGCGTTCCAGCTCCCCCGAACGGCCCCGCGGTCCCCGCGGCGGGCGCGGGGTCAGGCGCCGGGGGTCCAGCTCACGCCGCGCTCGTCCACGGGCACGGCCAGCACCTGCCAGCCGCCGTGGGCCGCGGCGACCTCACCGACCTCGCCCGCGCGCGCGGCCGGCACCAGCACCAGCGCGCTCGGGCCGGCGCCGGAGACGACGGCGGCCAGGCCCCGCGCGCGCAGCAGCCGCAGCAGCGCCGCGGTGCGCGGCATGGCCGGGCCCCGCTGGTCCTGGTGCAGGCGGTCCACGGTGGCGTCCAGCAGCAGCTCCGGCGCGCTGGTCAGGGCGTGCACGAGCAGGCCCGCGCGGCCGGCCGTCAGCGCCGCGTCCGCGTGCGGCACCGCGGCGGGCAGCAGCGCCCGCGCGCGCGAGGTCGCCAGCTCCTCCTGCGGCACGCAGACCACGGCGCGCACGTCGGGGTGCACGGGCAGGCGCACCGAGCGCACCGCCTCCGGGCGGGTGGGGTCGTCCCCGCGGGTCCAGGCGATGGTGAAGCCGCCGAAGACGGCCGGGGCGGCGTTGTCCGGGTGCCCCTCGCGGCGGCTGGACTCCAGCAGCAGCCGCTCGCGCACCGCCTGCACCGGCTCCTCCGACAGGCCGGCGGCCTGCACGAGCCCCTGGGCCACGGCCAGGCCCGCCACGATCGCCGAGGCCGACGAGCCCAGACCGCGCCCCTGGGGGATCACGTTGCGGCACACCAGCTCCAGGCCCTCGACGGTGCACCCGGCGGCGGCCAGCGCCTCCAGCGCCACGCGCGCCACGAGGTGGCGGGCGTCGGTGGGCAGGCGGTCGGCGCCCTGGCCGTGCACGCGCACGCGCACCTCGCCGGGCACCACGCGCGCGCGCACCTCGTCGTGCAGGTCCAGCGCCAGGCCGAAGGCGTCGAAGCCCGGGCCGAGGTTGGCGCTGGTGGCCGGCACGCGCACGGTCGTGGCGGTGCCGGCGGGCAGCCGGGACGAGGGCGCCCGGGTGGCCGCGGGGGTGCCGGGGGCGGCGCTCACGTGCGGGCCCGCCTCAGACGTCGAGGTCCAGGGCCCGCGCGATGGTCACCGCGTCGGGCTGCACGCGCACGGGCTCCACGGCGCGCCGGGCCCCGTCGGCACCGGTGCCGCCGGCCAGCTCCAGCGCCCACTGCGGGTCCTTCAGGCCGTGGCCGGTGACCGTGACGACGATGGTCAGGCCCTCCTCGACCTCGCCGGCCTCGCACGCGGCGAGCAGGCCGGCGATGCCGGCGGCGGAGGCGGGCTCGACGAAGACGCCCTCCTTGGAAGACAGCCAGCGGTGCGCGGCGAGGATCTGCTCGTCGCTGACCGCGTCGATGCGCCCGCCGGAGTCGTCGCGGGCGGTGGTGGCCCCGTTCCAGGAGGCGGGGTGGCCGATGCGGATGGCGGTGGCGATCGTCTCCGGCTCGTCGACCGGGTGGCCCTGCACCAGGGGCGCGGCGCCGGCGGCCTGGAAGCCCCACATCCTGGGCCGCTTGGCGGCCACGCCGTCGGCGGCGTACTCGCAGTAGCCCTTCCAGTACGCGGTGATGTTGCCGGCGTTGCCGACGGGCAGCGCGTGGATGTCCGGGGCGTCGCCGAGGACGTCGACGACCTCGAAGGCGCCGGTCTTCTGCCCCTCGATGCGGTACGGGTTGACCGAGTTCACCAGCTCGACGGGGTACGCCTCGGCGAGCTTGCGGGCCTGGGTGAGGCAGTCGTCGAAGTTGCCGTCGACCTGCAGCAGCGTGGCGCCGTGGGCCACCGCCTGCGACAGCTTGCCCATGGCGATCTTGCCGTCCGGCACGAGCACCGCGCAGCGGATGCCCGCGGCGGTGGCGTAGGCGGCCGCGGAGGCGGAGGTGTTGCCGGTGGAGGCGCAGATCACCACCTCGGCGCCGTTCTCGGCGGCCTTGCTCATGGCCATCGTCATGCCGCGGTCCTTGAAGGACGCGGTGGGGTTGCAGCCCTCGACCTTGAGGTAGACGCGCCCGCGGGCGCGCTCGGACAGGTGCCGGGCGTGCACGAGCGGCGTGCCGCCCTCGCCCAGGGTCACCACGGGGGTGCGCTCGCTGACCGGCAGGCGGTCGCGGTACTCCTCGATCAGGCCCCGCCACACGTGCGCCATCAGGCGACGCCCCCCTTCGCCTCGACGCCCTCCACGCGCAGCACGCCCGCCACCGAGTCCACGATCTCCAGGTCCTCCAGCTCGTCCACCGTCGCCGCCAGCGCCGCGTCCGGCGCGCTGTGGGTCACCACGACGAGCACCGCGCGCCCGCCGCCGCCGGGCCCGGCCGGCTCCTGCCGCTGCTGCACGGCCTCGATCGAGACGCCGTGGGCGGCGAACACGCCCGCCACCTGGGCCAGCACGCCCGGCCTGTCCGCCACGTCCAGGCGCACGTGGTAGCGGGTGACGGTCTCGTCCATGGGCAGCACCGGCAGGTCGGCGTAGGCCGACTCCCCCGGCCCGCGGCCGCCGGAGCGGCGGTGGCGGGCCACGGCCACCACGTCGCCGAGCACGGCGCTGGCGGTGGGCTGCCCCCCGGCGCCGGGGCCGTAGAACATCAGCTGCCCGGCGGCCTCGGCCTCCACGAAGACGGCGTTGAACGCCCCGCGCACCCCGGCCAGCGGGTGCTCGCGCGGCAGCATCGCCGGGTGCACCCGCACCGAGACGGCGTCCTCGCCGGCGGGGCCGGTGCTGCGCTCGGCGATGGCCAGCAGCTTGACCACGCAGCCCTGCGCCTGCGCGGCGCGCACGTCGGCGGCGGAGACGCCGGTGATGCCCTCGCGGTGCACCTCGTCGAGCGCCACGCGGGTGTGGAAGGCCAGCGAGGCCAGGATCGCGGCCTTGGCGGCGGCGTCGAAGCCCTCCACGTCGGCGGTGGGGTCGGCCTCGGCGTAGCCCAGGGACTGGGCCTGCTCGACGGCCTCGGCGAAGCCCATCCCGGTGCTGTCCATCTGGTCCAGCACGTAGTTGGTGGTGCCGTTGACGATGCCCAGCACCCGGGTGACGCGGTCGCCGACGAGGGACTCGCGCAGCGGGCGCAGCAGCGGGATCGCCCCGGCCACGGAGGCCTCGTAGTACAGGTCCACGCCGTGCTTGGCGGCCGCCTCGTACAGGGCGGGGCCGTCCTCGGCCAGCAGCGCCTTGTTGGCCGTGACCACGGAGGCGCCGTGCTCGATGGCCCGCAGCATCAGCGAGCGGGCCGGCTCGATGCCGCCGATGACCTCCACCACGACGTCGGCGCGGGTGACGAGCTCCTCGGCGTCGGTGGTGAACAGCGAGGCGTCGACCGGCAGGCCGCGGTCGCGGCCCAGCCGGCGCACGGCGATGCCGGTCAGCTCCAGGGGCGCGCCCACGCGGGCGGCGAGCTCGTCGGCCTGCGTCGTCAGCAGCCGGGCCACCTCGGTGCCGACCACCCCGCACCCGAGCAACGCGACCTTCACCGGCTCCACCGCAGCTGTCCCTCCACCGTCCCGATCACCTCGGCCCCCGCGGGGCAGAGGACACCCTCTCAGACCGCGCGGCGCGCGTGCGCCGCGCGCCGCGTCAGCCCGCGTCCAGCGCCAGCAGGTCCTCCGGCGTCTCGCGGCGCACCAGGAGCCGGGAGGCGCCGTCGCGCACGGAGACCACGGCCGGGCGGGTGACCTGGTTGTAGTTGCTGGCCATGCTGCGCCCGTAGGCCCCGGTGCCGGGCACCGCGACCAGGTCGCCGGCGGCGGCGTCGGCGGGCAGGAACTCGTCCTTGACCACGACGTCGCCGCTCTCGCAGTGCTTGCCCACCACGCGCGAGAGCACGCCGGGCGCGCCCGAGGCGCGCGAGGCGAGGGTGGCGGAGTAGTCCGCGTCGTACAGCGCGGTGCGGATGTTGTCGCTCATGCCGCCGTCCACGGACACGTAGCGCCGCACCACGCCGGCGTCGAGCTGCACGTCCTTGGTGGTGCCGACCTCGTAGAGGGTGAAGGTGCTCGGCGCGGCGATGGCGCGGCCGGGCTCGACGGAGATGCGCGGCACCGCGATGCCCTGCACGAGGCACTCGCGCGCGACGATCTCGGCGAGCCGGCCGGCGATCTCGGTCGGCGCCAGGGGGGTGTGCTCGGAGGTGTAGGCCACCCCGAAGCCGCCGCCGAGGTCCATCTCCGGCAGCGCCACCCCGTGCTCGCGCTCGACGGCGCGGTGCAGGCCCAGCAGCCGGCGGGCGGAGACCTCGAAGCCGCCCATGTCGAAGATCTGCGAGCCGATGTGGCTGTGCAGGCCGGTCAGGCGCAGCTCGGGGCGGGCCAGGACCGCCGCCACGGCGGCCTCGGCGGCCCCCGAGGCCAGCGACAGGCCGAACTTCTGGTCCTCGTGGGCGGTGGCGATGTAGGAGTGCGTGTGCGCCTCCACCCCGACGGTCACGCGCAGCATCACGGGCGCGACCACGCCCAGGGAGCGCGCCACGTCGGCGACGGTGTCGACCTCCTGGAGGTTGTCCACCACGACGCGCCCGACGCCGGCGCGCAGCGCCTTCTCGATCTCCCCGCGCGACTTGTTGTTGCCGTGCACCACGATCCGCCCGCCCGGCACCCCGCCGCGCAGGCCGAGCTCGAGCTCGCCGGAGGAGGCGGCGTCCAGGCCCAGGCCGTCCTGCGCCAGCCAGCGCGCCACGCCCGTGGCGATGAACGCCTTGCACGCGTAGTAGACGTCCGCCCCGCCGCACAGGTCGGCGAAGGCGTCGGCGAAGGCGTCGCGGAACGCCGTGGCGCGCGAGCGGAAGTCCAGCTCGTCCACCACGTACAGCGGCGTGCCGTGCTCGGCGGCCAGGTCGAGCACGCTGACGCCGCCGACGCGCAGCGCCCCGTCGCCGCCGCGCTCGACGGTGCGCGCCCACAGCTGCGGCAGCAGCTCGTTGACGTCGCCCGGCGGGCGCAGCCACGCGGGCACGTAGGCGATGGAGGAGGAGCCCGGCGAGTGCAGCTGGCCGGCCTCGTGCGAGCGGGCCACTACATGCGCTCCGGGGCGCTGACGCCCAGCAGGGCCAGGCCGTTGGCCAGCACCTGGCGGGTGGCGTCGTTCACCCACAGGCGGGTGCGGTGCACGTCGGTGACCTCCTCGCCGGCGCGGGGGGTGACCCGGCAGGCGTCGTAGAACTTGTGGAACCGGCCCGCGAGCTCCTCGAGGTAGCGGGCCAGGCGGTGCGGCTCGCGCAGCTCGCCGGCGCGGGCGACGACGGAGGGGAACTCCGCCAGGGCAGCCAGCAGCAGCGACTCGGTCTCGTCGGTGAGCAGCGCGGGGTCGAAGGCGTCCTCGCGGCGCACCCCGGCGCCCGCGGCGTTCACGGCGACGTTGGCGGTGCGGGCGTGCGCGTACTGCACGTAGTAGACGGGGTTGTCGTTGCTGCGCTTGACGAGCAGGTCCAGGTCGATGTCGATGGAGGTGTCCACCGAGGAGCGCACCAGGGAGTAGCGGGCGGCGTCGACGCCGACCTGCTCGACGAGGTCCTCCAGCGTGACGACGGTGCCGGCGCGCTTGCTCATCCGCACCGGCTTGCCGTCGCGCACCAGGTTCACCATCTGCCCGATGAGGATCTCGAGGTTGCGGCCGGGCTCGTCGCCGAACGCCGCGCACATCGCCATCATCCGACCGACGTAGCCGTGGTGGTCGGCGCCGAGCATGAGCACGCAGCGGTCGAAGCCGCGCTCGCGCTTGTCGAGGTAGTACGCCAGGTCCCCGGAGATGTACGCCGGCTGCCCGTCGCTCTTGACGACGACGCGGTCCTTGTCGTCGCCGAAGTCGCTGGTGCGCAGCCAGGTCGCGCCGTCGGCCTCGTAGATCCGGCCCAGCTCGCGCAGGCGCGCCACCGCCCGGTCCACCGCGCCGGAGGCGTGCAGGGAGTCCTCGTGGAAGTAGACGTCGAACTCGACGCCGAAGTCGGCCAGCGACTTCTTGATCTCCGTGAACATCAGCTCGACGCCCTCGCGGCGGAACGCCTCCTGCTGCTGCTCGCGCGGCTGCTCCAGCAGGCCCGGCACGCGGGCGAGGACCTGCTGGGCGATCTCGCCGACGTAGGCGCCGCCGTAGCCGTCCTCGGGGGTGGGCTCGCCGTGCGCGGCGGCCAGCAGCGAGCGCGCGAAGCGGTCGATCTGCGCGCCGTGGTCGTTGAAGTAGTACTCGCGGGTGACCTGCGCACCGGCGGCGGTGAGGATGCGCGCCAGGGAGTCGCCCACGGCCGCCCAGCGGGTGCCGCCGAGGTGGATGGGGCCGGTGGGGTTGGCGGAGACGAACTCCAGGTTCACCCTCTCGCCGGTGGGCTGCGCGGCGGTGCCGTAGGCGGTGCCGGCCTCGACGACCGCGCGGGCCAGCTCGCCGGCGGCGGCGGCGTCCAGGGTGACGTTGAGGAAGCCCGGGCCGGCGATGTCGACGGCCTTGACGCCGGGCACCCGCAGCAGCCGCTCCTGCACGAGGGCGGCGACCTCGCGCGGCGCGCGCCCGGCCCGCTTGGCCAGTTGCAGGGCGACGCTGGTCGCCCAGTCGCCGTGGTCGCGGTTCTTGGGGCGCTCCACGCGGACCTCGGCCGGCACGTCGGCGGGGTCGAGGGACAGCTCGCCGGCCTGCACGGCCGACATCAGAGCGTCCCGCAGGGCGGTGGAGAGCTCGGCGGGGGTCACGGGCGTCAAGCCTACCCGTGCGCACCGCCCCCCTCGGGCCGCCGCCGGGGCCCCCGCCGGGGCCCCCGCACCGCCCCCGGCGCGGGCGCCCCCGGGCGGGCGGTGCCGCCCCGGTGGTCGGCCGCGACCGCGGACGCTGGTACGGTTGCTCCTGCTCGAGCCCCCGTAGCTCAGCGGATAGAGCATCGGCCTCCGGAGCCGTGTGCGCAGGTTCGAGTCCTGCCGGGGGCACCTCTCCTCCCCACCGCGGCGCCGTGCAGCGACCGGCCCGCCCCTCCCCCGCACCGCCGGGGCTCCTCCGCGCCCCGCCCGGACCCCGCCGCGCCGCGCCGCCCGGGTCGTGCGGGGGCAGCTCGGCAGGCTCCTGACGAGCCCGCGCGCCGGGGGCGCCCGCCGGTGCCCGCGTCGCGCAGGATCGGCCGGTACGCACCGCACCGGCGCCGCGGGCAGTCCGCGCGCCGCCCACGAGAGGCCCGCCGATGACCACGCCCACGACCGAGCAGCAGCGCTTCGAGGCCCTCGGGGACGAGTCCTTCGTCTCCCTGACCACCTACCGCCGCTCCGGCGAGCCGGTGGCCACCGCCGTGTGGGTCGCCCGCGACGGCGACGCCCTCGTCGTGGTCACCCCGGCGCACAGCGCCAAGGTCAAGCGCGTGCGCAACGACCCGCGCGTGGAGCTGGTGCCCTGCAACCGCTCCGGGAAGGTGCGCGCGGGCGCCGAGCCCGTCGCCGGCAGCGCCGAGGTGCTCACCGGCCCCGACGCGGCGCGCGGCGCGGAGCTGGTGCGGCGGCAGTACCGCTTCGAGCACCGGGTGGTGCGCCTGGTCGAGCGGGTGGTGCGCCGCCGCGAGGTCGAGCGCGTGGTGCTGCGGATCGTGCCGCGCGGCGCGCTGGGCTGACGCGGCGCCCGCGCGGGCCGCTCAGGCGGGGCCGGTGGCGGCCCGGGCGGCCCCGCGGCGCGCCTGCGCCGGCAGGCCGACGGGCAGGAAGCGGCACGTGGCCTCGAAGTGCTCGGTGATGAGCAGCACCGGCACCCCGCCGGCCGAGACGGTGTAGGTGCGCCGGCAGGTGCCCTCGGCCTCGGCGACCTGGACGTCGACGACCTCGCGGTAGGTCTCCAGCCGGTGCGCGCGCAGCAGCCGGCCGATCGTCTCGGCGCCGCGGGCGAGGTCCTCGCGGAAGGCGGGCGGCAGCGCGGCGGTGGACACCACGGTCTCCGCGCGCACGTAGCGGGTGCCGGTGCGCTCGCCGACGAGCTGCACCGTGCGCAGCTCGACGGGCGCCCCCACCGGCAGGCGCAGGTGCCCGGCGGCGGGCGCGGCGACCGCCAGCAGGTGCTGCTCGGTGCCGCCCAGCACGATCCGCTCGCCGACGGCGTGGGCCAGGATCGCCGTCACCGTGCCGTCCGTGGTCATCACCATGCGGCCCGCGGGGGTCAGCGCGGCCAGCTCGTCGCCGGGCAGCTCCGAGTGCCGCTCCGGGTGGGGCCGCACCGGGTGCGCTGCCGCCGCGTTCGCCACGGTCTGGTCCATCCGGCCCGTCCTCTCCGCGGTCCGCCGCGGTGGGCGGCGGTCGTGCCGCCAGTCTGGGCGGCGGCGCCCGCCGGCGGGGGCTTCCCGGCAGGACCCCGCCGCGAGACGTCCGGGTCCCGCCACGGCCCACCGCGCCGGCGGGCCGCGGTGGGCCGGCCCTCAGCCCGCCGGCGCGGCGACCGGCAGCGGCGGGTCGAACGTCTCGGGCAGGGAGCGCAGCGCCCGGGCCATGGCCGCCTCGCCGTCGAACTGGAAGCCGAGCTGGGTGGCGTACGCCGCGCACGCGGCGACCTTGGCCTCCAGCTCCCCCTCCCAGGGCGTGCGCGGCGCGCCGGCGGGGGCGTCCGCGCCGGGGCGCAGCACGTACGGGGTGTCGGCCCAGCGCGCCAGCGGCAGGCGCCGCCGGTGCGCGAGCGCGTCGACGGCGGTGCGCACGTGGCGGTGGTCGACGTGGTCGCCCAGGGCCTGCGGGCCCAGCAGCAGGTCCACGCCGCCGCCGAGGTCGTCCAGGACGTCCTCGAGGGCGGCCTCGACGGCGCGCGGGGCGCCCTCGTCGCCGGGCGCGACGGGCCCGAAGAGCGCCGCGGCGCTGGTGTACCCGCGGTGCGGGGCCTCCAGCAGCGGCAGGTGCCGCCCGCGCACGCCCAGGGCGGCCGTCGCGGCCTCGTCCTCGGCGCGGCGCAGCGCCATGTAGTCCACCTCCGGCGCCAGGCCCTTGTCGGTCTGGCAGGCCAGCGCGAACCCGGTGGGCCGGGCCACGCTGCCGGTGTAGACGGTCACCACCAGCACGTCCGCGCCCGCCGCGGCCAGCCCGGCCAGCAGCCCGCCGGCGGAGAACGCGGCGTCGTCCAGGTGCGGGGAGACCGCCAGCACCCGCGCCGCCCGCGGCGGCGCGCCCGCCGCGCTCACAGCAGGTGCGGGGCGCTCAGGAACCGGCACCCGCCGGCCGGTTCCGCGGGCTCGACGCCGCGGCCGGCGCTGGTGTGCCGCCGCCCGGGCGGCAGCGCGGTCCACGAGGTGTCCGGGGCGGTGCCGGCCAGGCCGTCGTAGACGGCCTCGATGCGCCCGGTCAGCGCCGGCCAGGACCACACCGAGCGCACCTCCGACAGCGCCTGCTGCGCCAGCTTCGGCCCCAGGGCGGGGTCGTCGAGCAGCCGCTCCAGCGCGGCGGTCAGGCCGGCGACGTCGCCGACGTCGTGCAGCAGGCCGTTCTCGCCGTCGCGCACGCAGTCCACGACCCCGACGGTGCGGGTGGTCACCACCGGCAGCCCGGCGGCCATGGCCTCCAGGATCGTGTTGGAGAACCCCTCCGACTGCGTCGGCGAGACGAACACGTCGCCCTCGCGGTACACCGCGGGCGCGCCGTCGTAGGGCACGTAGCCGCGCTGCTCGACCGCCGCGCCCAGGCCCAGCTCGGCCACGAGGTCGGCCACGGCGGTGACGTCGGGGCCGATGCCCGAGACGAGCAGGCGCACGTCGCGGCCGCGCGCGCGCAGCGCGGCCAGGGCGTGCAGCAGGTCCAGCACGCCCTTGCGGCGGTCCACCCGGCCGTGGAAGAGCAGCGTGACGGGCCGGTCGGCGGGCAGGACGCCGACGGCGGCGTCGTCGGCCGGGGTGAACGCGGCGGTGTCGGTGGCCCCGCCGACGAGGGTGAAGCGCTCCGGGTCGGTGCCGTGGTGCTCCACGACCTCGTCGGCGAAGGTGCGCGAGCCGATGAGCACGGCCCCGGCGCGGTCCAGCACGGTGCGGATGCCGGCGGAGTGCTCCGGGCAGCACAGGCCCACCCAGTGCCCGTCCCCGCCCTGCACGCTGACCACCGAGGGCAGCCCGAGCAGGGCGGAGGCCTGCAGCACGGCCTCGCCGGTGGGCCAGGCGTACTGCGCGTGCAGCAGGTCGAAGGGCTGCTCCTCGTGCAGGCGCAGGACGGTGTCGCGCATCGCGGCGACGTCGGCGGCGAAGTCGGCGGGCAGGCCCTGGGCGACGCGCTGCTCGCCCAGCGCCTCCAGCCCGACCGCGCGCACCCCGGCGGGCACGCGGTCCGCGGGCGGCGGGCCGCCGCCGTAGACGGCGCTGCCGGCCGGGTCGCCGCGGAACTGCGAGACGAGGACGACCTCGTGCCCGCGGGCGGTCAGCTCGCCCAGGAGCTTCTCGGCGTACACGCTCATCCCGGACACCGCCGGCCAGTAGCGGCGGCTGACGAAGCAGACCCTCACGCCCCCCACCCCCGCTCGCGGGCGACGGCGGCGGCGTGCAGGGCCGGTTCGCGGTACAGCGGGTACAGCTCGCCCAGCACGCGGTCGGTCGCGGCGCGGTCCAGCCAGGCCGGCCCGCCCAGGCGCTCGCGGGCGGCGGCGGTCAGGTGCACGGGCGCGGCGGTGGCGGGCACGCCGGCCTCGCCGGGCGCGCCCAGGCCGACGATGCCGTGCAGGCCGGTGCGCCCGTCGCCGCGGGCCAGCAGGTCGGCCACGCCGCGCTCGCCGATGCGCCCGTAGCTGACGATCTCGACCTCCAGGCCGGGCACGACCACGCGGGCCACGGACACCCCCGATCCGGGCTTCGAGCAGTCCAGGACGAGGACGTCGAAGCCCCGCTCGCGCAGCAGGCCCACCAGGTGCGCGGCCAGCGCCTCCTGCTCGTCGGCGCCGGGGGGCGCGGACCAGGTGGGCAGGGAGTCGAACCGCACGCGGGTGCGCTCGGCGAGCACCACCGGCTCCAGCAGGGCGCGCAGCCCGGCGGCGTCCATGCCCAGCCAGCGCAGCATCCCGCGCAGCGCCCGCTCCTCCTGGGTGGCCGGGTCGGCGGCGTAGCGCTCCAGGTAGCCCGGCGGGCTGATGGCCGCCACCGCCTCCAGGGAGCCGTGGGTGAAGGCCTTGCGCGAGCGGGCGGCGGCGAACTCCAGCACCGCCTTGCGCAGCGCGACCTCGCGGTCGGGGTGCGCGGCCTCGCCGGCGGCGGTGACCATGACCGGCTGCAGCGGGTCGTCGTCGGCGCCGACGACGGTGACGTTGACGACCCCCCACCAGTCGTTGGCCAGCTTGGGCACGACCGTCACGCCCTGGGCGCGCAGCGCCGCCAGCGCCCGGCGGGTGGCGGGGTCGCGCACCTGCTCGTCGTCCGGGCCGAGGTCGAGCACGACGCCGGTGTCCATGGCGCGGAAGCGGGTGCCGTTGCCGTCGCGCTGCAGCAGCTCGCCGATGCCGTGGGCGACGGCGCGGTGCAGGGAGTCCCCGGCGCCCAGGCCGTTGCCGTGCCGGGTCACCAGCCGGGGAAGGTCGTCGACCATGCCCGGCGGCAGCTCGTCGGCGTCGCGCAGGACGACGTCGGCGGGGGCCCACACCCGCTCGCCGGTGCCGAAGCGCTGCAGCGGCAGCCAGTTCAGCACGGCGCCGGGCGAGTAGGGGGCCCCGGCGTCCAGGCACAGCGCCGGCGGGTCGAGCACGGCGTCGGCGCCGAACTCGTCCACCAGCTCGCGCAGGGTGCCGCGGCGGTGCTCCAGGGTCGCCACCCGCTCGCGCAGCAGGCCCAGCTCGGCGGACTCGCCCCAGCTGGAGCGGCGCGCGTCGGCGTCGGTGGCGCCGTAGCCGTGCCCGATGGCCGCCGAGGCGCTGGGCCCGGCGGCCGCGATGGTCCACCACGAGGGCAACCCGACGGTGTCCAGGCGGTAGGTGGGGAACTCGTAGCGGTCCCGCTCGCCGAGCACGGCGCGGAACCGGGTGGTGGCCGCGTGCTCGGCGTCGGCGTCGACGGGGTGGTCGACGACGAGCGGGCGGGAGGTGGGGGCGCTCACGCGAACACCGCCCCGGGGACCAGGACGTCCATGGGCACCGGCGAGGCCGAGGGCGGGTTGGCCAGCATGTGGTCCACCAGGGCCAGCACGTGCGCGGTGGTCACCCCGGTGGCGAACTCGAACGGGCTGAACACCGTCTCGAACTGCAGCGCGCCGACGGTCTCGCGCATGCGCCGCAGCTCCGCGCGCGAGAGCGGGATCTGCGCGTGGAACGCCTTGTGGGCGCTCAGGGCGGCGGCGCTGCCGTCGGGGTTCAGGTCGATCTTCAGCGAGTCGCCGCAGAACAGCAGGCCGCGGCCGGCGTCGTGCAGGACGCTGTGGCCGGGGAAGTGCCCGCCCGTGCGGTGCATCGAGATGCCGGGGGCGAGCTCCAGGACGTCGTCGGCGGGCCAGGTGACGCGGAACGCCTTGGTCCACACCAGGTCGTCGACGCCGACGGCCAGGACCGGCGGGTCCAGCTCGTCCTGCAGCTGCCACAGGCCGCCGAAGCCGTGCACGTGGCTGGAGGCCAGCACCCGCAGCCCGCCGCGCCGGCGCAGCTCCGCCAGCGCCGCGGCGCTGTACCAGGGGGCGGCCTCGAAACCCAGCAGGCCGTCGTCGGTGTCCAGCACCCAGCCGTGCGAGCCCAGGCCGACGACGGGGTCGCACCAGAACTCGGTGACCCCGGGCACCGCCTGGCGCCACGACGTCTCCACGAGGGCGTCGACCTCCCGCTCGGTGCGGAACGCGAAACCCTCCTCGGGCAGCTCGTTGCGCACGTCCGCGCACACCGGGCACTGCGGCGGCGGGGTGTGCGCGAACCAGCGCTGCCAGTGCCCGCAGTTCGTGCAGGAGTAGGCGCGGTGGCTGCGGTGCGCCCGGGTGGGCAGCGGGGCCAGCTCGCCCGCGCGCACGCCGCGCAGCTCGTGGGAGTCGTTGGGTCCGGTCATGCTCGGGCCTCCTGCGCGGTCAGGGCGGGGTCGGGGCGGGTGCCGGGGACCCCGGCGCCGAGGGCGGCGTGCAGCAGGTGCAGCAGCCGCAGGTCGCGCGCCAGCGGGAACGGCCAGCGCGCGGGGTCCGCCAGCGCCTCCTCCACCGCGCGCACCTGCGCGGCGAACGGCGAGGTGGCGGTGTCGAAACCCACCGGCGAGGACTCCCCCGTGGCGGCGTCGATCAGCTCCAGCGTGCCGCCGGCGGTCTGGCCCATGGTGTTCTGCGCGACGAGCTGGCCGCGGGTGCCGACGACCTCCAGCCGGCGGCGCGGCAGGGTCTCGACGGTGTTGAAGGAGTTCGCGATGGAGACCAGCACCCCGGAGGGCGTGCTGCCGACGAGCACGGAGCCGTCGTCGACGGCGTAGTCGTGCACGCGGCGCTGCAGGTGCGTGGTGGCGACCTCGACGTCCTCGCCGAGCAGGGCGCCGACCAGGTCCAGGCCGTGCGGGGCCAGGTCCACGTAGGCGCCGCCGCCGGCGCGCACCGGGTCCACCCGCCAGTTGTCGCCGGTGGTGCTGCCCGGCGGCGCCCAGCCCGGCGGCAGCCAGCAGCCGTACACGATCCGCACGCTCGTCACGGTGCCCAGCGCGCCCTCGGCCAGCAGTTCGGCGGTGCGCCGGTGGGCGGGGTGGAACCGCTGGTCGAACGCGGTGGCCGCGAGCACGCCGGCCTCCTCGCAGGCCTGCACGAGCGCGGCGGCGTCGTCGAGGGTGGCCGCCAGCGGCTTCTCGCACAGCACGGCCAGCCCGGCGGCGGCGGCCGCGGCGGCGACCTCGCGGTGCGCGTGGTTCGGGGTCGCGACGTAGGCCGCGCGCGCCCCCGGTTCGCGGAACGCGGTGGCGAGGTCGTCGTGGGCGACGGCGCCGGGGAACCGCTGCGCCAGGGCGCGCGCGGCGCCGAGGTCGCGGTCGACCACGGCGACGACGCGGCTGGTGGGCGAGGCGGCCAGGGCGGGCGCCATGTGGTCGCGCGCCACCCAGCCGGCACCGGCGATCACCCACCCGGTGGTGGCGTCGTCGGCGGGGTCGCGGGGATCGGTCACGGTTCTCCGTCTGCTCGAAGAGGGGCGGTGGGCTGGGGTGCGCTCAGCGCACGGGGATGCCGGCCTCGGCCAGCACGCGCAGCTGGAACTGCTGCACCGCACCGGGGTGCACGATGTCCAGGTCGTCCAGGGCCTGCCCGGCGGTGAAACCCGCGGCCCGGGCGTGGTGGTGCACCTGCAGCACGCGGTCCAGCACGTCGGCGGTGTTGAACACCCGCCCGACGGGGTTGTCGGCCAGTTCCCGCTGCGGCAGCAGCTCGCGCAGCCGCTGCGCCACCGCGGCGGGCAGCTGCGCCAGGGAGCGCTCCTCCAGCGCGGCCAGGACGGGAAGGTAGTGCTCGCCGAGCAGCACCTCGCCGCCGAAGCCGGCGTCGGGCAGGTCGCCGTTGGGCAGGTGGTGGGCCAGCGCGACGAGGAACGCCTCGCCGCGGGCCACGCCGTGCCGGGGCGCGACCAGGGCGGAGTAGACGGCCGTGGTGAAGCAGTGGTCGCCGTGGCTCTCGGGCGGCTCGACGACGATGCGCGGGCGCACCGGGTGGGTGGCCCCGGCGCGCGGCTGGTGCACCAGGGCGCGCACGAAACCCGGTTCGGCCGGCAGCAGGTCCTCGTCCAGCGGGTCGGGGTCCAGGGCCGCGCGCAGGTCGTCCACGTCGCCCAGCCCGCCGTCGGCGGTGGAGGTCACCGCGTCGAACGCGCGGCGCAGCACGTCCAGGCGCTCCGCGCGCGACAGGCCCGCCAGCGCCAGCACGCCGGCGTCCACGCCGGCCAAGCGCGCGGCCGCCAGGGCGTGCGCGGTCTCGCGCAGGGCCAGGCGCTGCACCGCGGCCGGGGAGGGGTCGGCGAGCAGGGTGCGCCAGGAGCGCACGAACGCGCGGTCGGCCAGGGAACCCGGGCCGCGGGCGTCGCGCAGACGTTTGAGGTCGCCCAGTTCGCGGTACACCTGCAGCGAGGAGGGCGGGACGACGGGGGCCTGGGCGGTTCCGGTCACGGTCGACCTCCACGGGCGGCGCGCGTCGGTGGGAGCAGCACGCCGCCACCCTGCCCGCCCCCGCCGGGCCGCGCACCCCGAACGCGCCGTGATCACCGTCACCCGGCGCCGGTGCGCGCGGGCGCACCCCCGGGGCGCGCGCAGCGCGGGTTGCTGACACCCTGCGAGAGGTCCTTCCCGACCCCGCGCCTGTCCCACGACCACGAGGAGTCCCCAGGTGCATTCCACCCGCAACACCCGCGCGTCGAACTCCCGGCTCGCCTACAACGCCAACGGCCTGCGCTCGGTCCCGCTGGACGACGCCGTCCGCGTCCTGGCCGACGCCGGCTACGACGGCATCGAGCTCTCGCTGAACGGCCAGCACGTCGACCCGTGGGCCTTCTCCGCGGCCGACGCCGACCGGCTGCACCGGGTTCTAGAAGAAACCGGCCTGGTGGCGTGCAGCCTCGCCACCGGCGACCCGCACCTGCTCAGCGAACTGCCCTTCGAACCCGCCCTGGTGGACCCCGACCCCGCCGAGCGCGAGCGCCGGCTGGACCTGCTGCGCCGCGGCGTGCGCATCGGCGTGCGCGTCGGCGTGCCGCTGGTGGTGTTCTCCACCGGCAGCCGGCACCCCGCCGTCGACGCGGCCGACGCCGACCGCTGGCTGGACGAGGGCGTGGCGCGGCTGCTCGACACCCTGCACGACGAGCTGGACGCGCAGGGCCTGCCGCGCGGCAGCACGGTGCTGGGCATCGAGCCCGAACCCGGGTTCCACTGCCAGACGAACGCCGAGGTCGCCGCCGTCATCGCCCGCACCGGCAGCGAGGACCTCTGGCTCAGCCAGGACCTCGGCCACACCGTCGTGGTCGAGGACGACCCGATCGGCTCGCTGTCGCGGCACCTGCCGATCACCCGCCACCTGCAGGTGGAGGACATCGCCGGCCGCGTCCACGCGCACCTGGTGCCCGGCGACGGCGACGTCGACTTCGCCGCCGTGGGCCGCGCCCTGGGCACCGACGGCCTCGACGGCTGGATCAGCGTGGAGCTGTACGACCACGACCCGGTGCACCGCGAGGCCGCCCGCCGCAGCCGCGAGCACCTGCAGCGGTTCCTGCCCCGCCTCTCCGGCGCGGTGGACCTGACCGGCGCCGGGCAGCGGGCGCACGCCGCCGGCTCCTGAGCCCGGCGCGCTCCCCCGGCGGCGCCGGCGGGGGCGCGGCTCAGCGCGTCGGCGCGGACAGCCCGTCCGCGCCGACGCGCACGCCGAACACCTGCCGCAGCGCGCGCCGCGCGGCGTGCACCCCGGCCATGCCGTGCACGCCCGAGGAGGGCGCCGTCGCCGAGGAGCACAGGTAGGTCGGCACCGGCAGCGGGACCCGGTAGGGGTCCCAGCGCGGCACCGGCCGGAACAGCAGCTGCCACGGCGTCACCGCCCCGCCGGAGATGTCGCCGAGCACGAGGTTGGGGTTCTGCTCCTCCAGCTGCACCGCGGTGACCGTGCGCCGGGCGAGCACCCGGTCGCCGAAGCCGGGCGCGAACCGCTCCAGCTGCGCCTGCACGGCATCGCCGACGTCCACGGTGGAGCCCAGCGGCACGTGCGCGTACGTCCACAGCACCTGCCGCCCGCCCGGGGCGCGGCCGGGGTCCAGCACGGAGGGCTGCGAGAGCAGCACGTAGGGCCGCGCCGCGTGCCGGCCGGCCGCCACGGCCCGCTCGGCGGCGACGACCTCGGCGCGGGTGCCGCCCACGTGCACCGTCCCGGCGCGCTCCAGGCCGGGGGCCGCCCACGGCACCGGGCCGTCCAGGGCGAAGTGCACCGGCGCGGCGGCGGCGCGGTGCCGCCAGCGGCGCAGCTGCGCCGCGTACCGCGGCGGCAGCCGGTCCCCGGCCAGGCGCAGCAGCCCGCGCGGGACCACGTCCAGCAGCACCGCGCGCGCGGGCGGCAGCTCGCGCAGGTCGGCGACCTCCACGCCGGTGCGCACGGTGCCGCCCAGCCGGCGCACCTCGGCGGCCAGGGCGTCGGAGATGGACTGCGAGCCGCCGCGGGGCACCGGCCAGCCCACCGCGTGCGCCAGGGCGGCCAGCATCAGCCCCGCCCCGGCCGGGCCCAGCGCGCGCGGCGGGGCCACGGCGTGCGCGGCCACCCCCGTCAGCAGGGCGGGGGCGGCCTCGGCGCGGAAGCGCGCGCCCCAGGCCGGGCCGCCCTGCTCCAGCACGGAGGTGCCCAGGCGCACGGCCGCGGCCAGCGCCGCCGGGGTCGGCGGGGCGCTGCGCAGGTCCCCCAGGGCCAGGGCGACGACCTCGCGCCAGCGCCGCACCAGTGGGCCGAGCAGGGCCCGCCAGGCCGCCCCGTCGGCGCCGAGGCCGTCGGCGGTGGCGTCCAGGTCGCGCAGCGCCAGGGCCGCGCGGCCGCCGTCGAGGGGCTGGGCGTACTGCACCTCGGGCTGCAGCAGCTCCACCCCGTGCGCGGGCAGGTCGAAGGCGCGGAAGAACGGCGAGGCCAGCGCCATGGGGTGCACCGCGGAGCCCAGGTCGTGCAGGAAGCCGGGCAGCGTCAGCTCGGCGGTGCGCGCCCCGCCGCCGACGGCGGCGTTGCGCTCCAGGACCTCCACCCGCAGCCCGGCCCGGGCCAGCACGACGGCGGCGGCCAGCCCGTTGGGCCCGGCCCCGACCACGACGGCGTCCACGACTGCGCTCACGCCCCGACCCTGGCACGCCGCCGCCCGCCGCGCCCTCCCCGGTCCCCTCCGGGGGTCGCTGGCCGTCGGGCCCCCGCCGGTGCGCGACCGCCGCAGGCGGGGAGGGAGGGGTGGCGGGTCGGGGCGGGCGGGCAGGATGGCGGGGTGGACGTGCGCGAGGCGGTGGCGATGGCCGAGGACCTGCTGGCCGAGCACGGCCTGGCGGGGTGGACGGTCGTGGTGGACCGGGCGCGCACGCGGGCCGGGGTGTGCCGGGAGGACCGCCGCCAGATCGGGCTCAGCGGGCCGCTGACCGCGCTGCACGCACCGGAGGAGGTGCGCGACACCGTCCTGCACGAGATCGCCCACGCCCTGGTCGGCACCCGCCACGGGCACGACGACGTGTGGCGCGCGACGGCGCGGCGCCTCGGCTGCACGGGCGCCCGCACGACCTCCGCGCCGCGCCCGGCGGGCCGCTGGCGCGGGGTGTGCCCGGCCGGCCACGCCGTGACGCGGCACCGGCGCCCGGCGCGGCCGGTGGCGTGCGGGGCCTGCGGCAGCGGCTTCTCCCTCGAGCACCTGCTGACCTGGTCCCTGGACGGGCGGGAGGTGCCGCCGACGGGGATGGGCGAGCGGTACCGGGCGGACCTGCGCGCGCTGCTCGCCGACCCGCCGGCAGCACCGGGGCGGGCGGGGGCCCCGGCCCCCCCCCTTCAGCCGGTGGGCACCGCCGTGCGGCTTCTTGGCACGGGCCGCTAAGCCGGGCTGACCGGGGGGGTGCTGCGCCGGGCCCGCACTCCCTACCAAGTAAGCACGCCCCTTGGG
>NZ_JBJLSG010000074.1:0-24749 GCF_050871925.1 Kineococcus gurbantunggutensis | reverse complement strand
GGTGCTGCGCACCGACCGCGACGGCGACGTCGCCGTGGCCGGCACCCCGGCGGACCAGCGCACCCTGGTGGGCGGCCCGGACCCCCGCCTGGCCGAGCGGCGGGCGCGCTACTACGACGGGTGTTGCGCCGGCGGGGTCCCCGCCGGCCCGTCCCGCCGGCCCGCGCCGGTGGCGCCGGCCGTGCGCGCTCAGCGCGTCCCGAGCCCCACCACGGCCGCCAGGGCGGCGTCGGATCCGGAGCGCGCGGCGCCCTCGGGGGCCGCTCCTGCGGACCCGGCCTCGTGCACGTCGAGGTGGATCACGCCGTAGTCCCAGCCGCGGCGCCGGTAGACGACGCTGGGGCAGCCGGTGGCGGCGTCGACGAAGAGGTAGAAGTCGTGCCCGACGAGCTCCATCTCGTACAGCGCCTGGTCCAGCGTCATCGGCACGGCCTCGTGGGTCTTCTCGCGGATGACGACCGGCGAGGCGTCGGTGCCCTCCTCCACCGGGCTGACCGCCTCGGCCGGCGGGTGCGAGTCCGCCATCACCGCCGGGGTCGCCGGCTCGTGCTCGGCGCCGGCGTCGGCCAGGGCGGCCCCGGCCAGCGCCTCGTCGCTCAGGCCCGGTGCCGCCGGCTGGCGCACGCTCTCGTTGCGGCGGCGGCCGTGGTGGACCTTGCGGCGGTCGCGCGAGCGCCGCAGCCGTTCCATCAGCTTGGTCACGGCCAGGTCGAGCGCGGCGTACGGGTCGTCCGCGCACGCCTCGGCGCGCACCACGGGCCCCTTGTCGCGCACGGTGATCTCCACGCGCTCGCAGCTGTCGGGCTGGCGGCGGTTGTTCTCGTGCGAGACCTCGACGTCGACCCGCTGGGCGCGCGGCGCGAGCTGCGTCACCTTCTCCAGCTTGGACTCGGCGTGACTGCGGAACCTCTCCTTGACCTCGGTGTGCCGTCCGGTGACCACAACTTCCACGGGATGCCTCCCTCGTTCGCTGGGCGGCGCCGGCCGAGGGGCCGGCCCGCCTCGGACCGTCACCTCGTGCCGAGCGCCACCTCCTCGGGGAGGTCGCGCGGCACAGGCAGCCTCGGGGCGCGTGCGGAGACGTCCCCCGACCCGTGCCCGCCGTCGGGCACCAGGGGGCGCGAGACCGGCGTGACACCGGGTCCGGCTGCCATGGACCAACGCTAGTCCCCCACCGCGGCCTCTGCCCACGCGGAGGGCGGCGGGCCCCCCCGCCCGGGCGCCCGGGCGGCCGGCGCGGCGGCGGTCAGGCAGGCCACCCCCAGCACCCGGGCCCCGGCCGCGCGCAGGGCCCGCACGGCCTCGGCCGCGGTCGCCGTGGTGGTGGCGACGTCGTCGACGACCACGCACGGGCCGGGCGGGACGGGGCCGCGCACGGCGAAGGCGCCGGCGAGGTTGGCGCGCCGCTCGCGCGCGCCCAGCAGGGTCTGGTCCACGACGCGCCGGCGCACGCGCAGCGCGCGCACCACCGCGGTGGGCGCCCCCGCGGCGCGGCGGTGCGCGGCGGCGCGGGCGGCCAGGTCGGCGACGAGGTCGCCGCCGCGCTCGCGGCGGCTGGCGCGGCGCGAGGGCACCGGGACCAGCGGCAGCGGCGCGCCGGGCGGCGCGCCGTCCACCAGGGCGCCGACGGCGCCGGCGAGGGCGGCGGCGGCCACGGGGCGCAGCTCGGCGCGGTGGCGCTCCTTGACCTCCAGCAGCAGCTCTCGGGCCGGGCCGGCGTGCGCGGCGGCGGCCACCAGCGCGGTGCCGTCGGCCAGCTCCAGCCTCCGCGGCCCCGCCGCCAGGGCGCGGGCGCACGCGGGGCACCACACCGGCCCGGGCCGGGCGCACCCGCCGCACGCGGCCGGCCACAGCAGGTCCGCCGCGGCGCGCAGCAGGGCGGCGGGGCCGGGCCGCGCAGCTGCGGGCGGCGGGCCGTCGGCCGGCGGGCGGGGCGGGGGGTCGTGGGGGCGCACGGCGCGAGCGTGCCCGCGGCGGCACCGCGCGGCCGCCCCCGTCCACAGCCGCGCCCGGCGGGCGCCGCCCGGCGCGGGCTGCGGCTCCCGCGGCGCGCGGTGCGCCCCGGTGGGCGGGCGGCGGGCGGACGGCGGGCGGCGGGCGAGGGGGTGCTCAGCCCGGGTAGGCCGGGTCGCGCCCGTCCAGGACCGGCGACCAGGTCGCGCCGCTGCGGGTCAGCAGCCGGCCCGCGGAGGTGCCCACCACCACCTCGCGGTCGTTCCACCCGCACGCCACCGACTCCGCGCCCGGCACCGGCGCCAGCCGCTGCGCCGGGCCGGAGAGCTGCGAGACCAGCGGCACCGGGTCCTGCCCGGGGCCGGGGCGCACCAGGACCACCACCCGGTCGTCGCCCAGCCAGGAGGCGTCCAGGACCTCCCCGGCGCCGGGCACCAGCTCCGGGGAGGCCCCGGCCAGGCGCAGGGGCCGGCCGGCGGCCCCGCGCACCACGCCGCGCACCTGCACGTGCACCGCGCCGCCGGTCTCCTGCCGCACCAGCAGCAGCCGCGCGCCGTCGCGGGAGGGGCGCGCGCGCAGGACCCGCCCGCCCAGGCCCTCCGCCGGCGGCTCCACGGCGCTGCGCCCGCCGGCGGGGTCCTGCGCCCGCACCACCGCGGGCGCGGCGCCGGCGGTGGTGGGCACCACCCACACCCACCCGTGCCGGTCGATCGAGGGCGGGGCCAGCACCGCCCCGCCGGCGTCCACGGCGACCGGCTCGGCCTCGCGCCCGGCCTGCACCCGCAGGGTGCGCCCCTCGTCCACCAGCCACGCGGTGCACGAGCCGTCGGGGGCGACCGCGGGGTGCCGGGCGCCGGCGGCGGCGCCGGCCGCGCCGGGCACCGGCTGCACCGAGGAGCGGTCCCAGCGCGCCACGCCGGAGGGGCCGACCAGCACCAGCCGCACGTCGGTCACGGGCAGCACCAGCGGCGGGTCGGGCACCGGCGGGGAGGACCCGCGCGTCAGCTCGGCGCCGTCCACGCGCACCACGACGTCCTCCACCCCCGGCAGCCGGGTCAGGCCGGCGCGCAGCTGCGCCAGCAGCACCGCGCGCCGCTCGGGGGCGGCCCGCAGCGCCGGGGCCGTCAGGTCCACCGTCGCGGTGCCGTCGGCGACGGGCACGGTGCCGGTGCGCAGGCGGGTGCCCGGCGGGGCGCCGGTGAGCACCGCCGGGGCCAGCCACGGCGAGGGGCCGGCCAGCAGCTCGGTGACCGCGCGGGTGGCGGTGGAGGAGTCGTAGGCGAACCAGCGCACGTCGGCGACGAGCTGGGCGGCGTCGACGGTGGCGAAGCAGACGGGGAAGGGGCGCAGCGAGCGGGAGGCGTCCACCTGCGTCAGCAGCCGGCCGTCGCCGGGCACGTCCACGCGCCACTCGCCCTCCACCCGCACCAGGCGCAGCGTGCGCTGCAGCGCGGTGCCCGCGGGGCGCTGGGAGTAGCGGCCCCCCGCGTCGATCTCGGCGACGACGTCGCCGGAGACCACCACGGCGGCGGTGCCGGCGGCGGGCGGGCCGGCGGCGCGCACCCGGGGCACCGCGCGCAGCAGCGTCGTGGACGCGTCCGGCCGCCAGGTGCGCCGCGCGCCCGGGGAGAGGAACTCGCGCGCCACGGCCTGCTCGCCCCCGCCGGTGGCCGCCGCCAGCAGGAAGCCGTGCACGACCTCCTCCGGCGCCGCGCCGGGCACGGGGCCCTGCGGGACCACCCGCACCAGGCCCAGGCGGGGGTCGTCCTGCACGCGCGAGCCCGCCACCACCGGCCCCGAGCGCGGCAGGCCCGCGCACCCGCTCACCGCCGCCAGCGCCAGCGCCACCACGGCCCGGCGCGGCGGGCCGGGCGTCCCGGAGGACCCGGGCGCGCGGGGCGTCACGGGGCAGCCCCCGCCGAGCCGGCACCGGCGGCACCGGCCGCACCGGCGGGGCCGGGGACCGCCCGGCCCGCCGGCAGCGCCGCGACCGCCCGGCGCCAGCCCACCGGCACCACCGGCAGCGGGCACGAGCGCAGCGGCCGGCCCACCACCCGCGGCACCGTCAGCACGAAGTGGCAGCCGTGCCCGGGGCTGCCCCACACCTCCAGCCGGCCGCCGTGCAGGCGGGTGTCCTCCAGCGCGATGGCCAGGCCCAGGCCGCTGCCGCCGGTGGTGCGCGCCCGCGCCGGGTCGGCGCGCCAGAACCGGTCGAACACGCGCGCCAGCTGCGCCGGGGCCAGGCCCACCCCGTGGTCGCGCACGCCCACCGCCACGGCCGTCTCGTCGCACACCACGGTCACCTCGATGGGGCGCGACTCGCCGTGCTCGACGGCGTTGCCGAGCAGGTTGCGCAGCACCCGCTCGATGCGGCGCGCGTCCACCTCCGCGGTGCACGGGGAGGCGGGCTCGGAGACCAGGACCGCGCTGCCGCGCCGCTCGGCCAGCGCGGCGGTGAAGTCCACCACGCGGTGCACCAGGGCCCGCACGTCCTGCGGGTCCGGCTCCAGCGCGGCCGCCCCGGCGTCGAAGCGGCTGATCTCCAGCAGGTCCGCCAGCAGGGTGTCGAAGCGCTCCAGCTGGGTCAGCAGCAGCTCCGCCGAGCGGGCCACGACCGGCTCGAAGCCGGCGCGGGCGTCGTGGATGACCTCCCCGGCCATCCGGATCGTCGTCAGCGGGGTGCGCAGCTCGTGGCTGACGTCGGAGACGAAGCGCTGCTGCAGCCGGGAGAGCTCCTCCAGCCGGCCGATGTGCTCCTGCATGCCGGCGGCCATGGCGTTGAAGGCGCTGGCCAGGCGGGCCAGGTCGTCGCTGCCGCGCACCCGCATCCGCTCGTCCAGGCGGCCGCCGGCCAGGCGCTCGGCGGTGCCGGCCGCCTCGCGCACCGGCTGCACGACCATGCGCGCCACCACCCAGGCCACCGTGGCCACCAGCACCACCAGGGCCAGCCCGCCGCCGGCGAACGCGGCGCGCACGAGGTCGGTGGTGCGCTGCTCGCTGGTGAGGGGGTAGACGAAGTACAGCTGCCGCTCCCCCGCGCGCGGCAGCGCCACGCTCGAGCCGACCACGAGGCTGGGGGCGCCCGCCCCGCCGGAGAGGTCCACCAGCTGCAGCTGCTGCACGTCGGAGGAGGCCACCGCGCGGCGCAGGGACGCCGGCACGTCGGCCGGGGAGAGCCCCTCGGAGACCAGGTCCCGCACGGGCGCGGCGCCGGCCGCGGCCGGGCCGGGCGCCAGCAGCAGCACCCCGCGCAGCCGGTCGGGCCCGGGGCCCTCCAGGGCGGAGACCACGTCGCCGGCGAGCTGCTCGACGTCGGCGTCGGTGCCGGGGGTGGAGGCGTCGAACTGGGCCTGGGCGGTGGCGGCGGCGCGGGCGGCGTCGGCCAGCGCCACGCGCTCGCGCTCCTCGACGAGGCCGTCGGCGACGGCGTCGAGCAGGTAGGTGCCCACCGCCAGGGCCACCAGCAGGCCCAGGGCGGTGGTGATGACGACCACCCGCAGCTGCAGGGACTCGCGCCAGCGCCGCAGCAGCCCGCGGCGGGCCAGGCGGCGCAGGTCGCGCGCGGGGCGGGCCGGCCGGGCCGGGGGCGCGGCCGGCGGGCGGGGCAGGGCCGGGCGCCTCACAGCGGTCCCGCGCGGTACCCCACTCCGCGGACGGTCACGACGATCTCGGGGTGCTCGGGGTCCTTCTCGATCTTGGAGCGCAGCCGCTGCACGTGGACGTTGACGAGGCGGGTGTCGGCGGCGTGGCGGTACCCCCACACCTGCTCCAGCAGCACCTCGCGGGTGAACGCCTGCCACGGCTTGCGCGCCAGGGTGACCAGCAGCTCGAACTCCAGCGGCGTCAGCGGCAGCGAGCGGCCGTCGCGGCGCACGGAGTGCCCGGCGACGTCGACGGTCAGGTCGCCGATGCGCAGCGTCTCCGGCGGGCGCTCCCCCGCCGAGCGCAGCCGCGCGCGCACCCGCGCCACGAGCTCCTTGGGCTTGAACGGCTTGACGACGTAGTCGTCGGCGCCGGCCTCCAGGCCCAGCACGACGTCCACGGTGTCGCTCTTGGCGGTGAGCATGACGATCGGCACCCCGGACTCGGCGCGGATGAGCCGGCACACCTCCATGCCGTCGGTGCCGGGCAGCATCAGGTCCAGCAGCACCAGGTCCGGGCGGGTGGCCCGGAACGCCTCCAGGGCCTGGTCGCCGTCGGCGCAGAAGCGCGCCTCCAGCCCCTCGCCCTGCAGCACGATGCCGAGCATCTCGGCGAGCGCGGTGTCGTCGTCGACCACGAGCACTCGTCCCCTCATGGGTCCATCCTGCCCGCCGCGGGCCCGGGGCGGGGTGCTCCGCGCCCGCGCGGCGCGGCGCGGCACCGCGGGCGGCGGGCGGCGGGCGAGCCGGAGCGGCGGCGGGCGGCTCTGGCACGATGGGGCGAGGAGCGATCGAGGGCGGGGTCGATGAGCCAGTGGCAGGGCCCGGGCGACGCCCCGGGCGGGTGGTCCTCCCCCGGCGGCGGGGCGGGCGGGCCGGGCGGTCAGGGCGGTCCGGACGGGCCGGTGCCCGGCGCGTGGACGGCCGGCGCGCCGGACCCGCGGGCCGCGTGGGGCCGGCCGGGCTGGTCCGCGCCGGGCGCGGGCGGGCCGCAGCCGGGCATCGTGCCGCTGCGCCCGCTGGGCCTGGGCGAGATCTGGGACGGCGCCTTCCGCGCGTTCCGGCAGAACCCGCGCGTCATGGTGGGCCTGTCGGCGCTGGTGGTCGTGGCCACCTCGGCGGTCACCGTGGTCGCCTCCGTGCTCGTGGCCCGCGACGTGGTGCGCACCACCACCGCGCTGGAGGCCGGCACCGGCGACCCCGCCGAGCTGCTGCTGGGCCTGACCTCCTCCGGGCCGCTGGTCCTGCTCAGCACGCTGCTGCAGGTGGTCTCGGTGCAGCTGCTCAACGGCGTGCTCATCCTCAGCGTCAGCCGCGCCGTGCTGGGGCGCACGATCTCCGTGGCGGAGCTGTGGCGGGTCAGCCGCCCGCGGCTGCTGCCGCTGCTGCTGCTCTCGGTGCTGGTGACCCTGGCCGGCGGGGTGGGCGCGCTGGCGCTGGTGCCCGGGGTGCTGGTGCTCGTGCTCGCCGACGCCGGCGCGGCAGTGGCGAGCGGGGTGGTGCTGCTGCTGGCGGGCCTGCTCGCGTGGGTGGCGACCGGCCTGTGGCTGTGGGCGAAGTGGTCGATGGCCGCGCCGGCGCTGCTGCTGGAGGGGCTGTCGGTGCGCCGCTCCCTGGGGCGCTCGTGGCGGCTGACGCGCGGGTCGACCTGGCGCGTGCTGGGCGTGCTGCTGCTGACGAGCGTGGTGGTCCTCGTCGTCGTGGCCGCCGTGCAGACGCCGTTCGCGCTGCTCGGCTCGCTGGTCATGGCGCTGCTCGACGGCGGCTCGGTGACGGTCAGCGTGGCCGCCTCGCAGGCGGTGAGCACCCTGGGCTCGGTGCTGGGCAGCGTGGTCGCCTACCCGTTCCTGGCCTCGGTGACGGCGCTGCTGTACGTGGACCTGCGGGTGCGGCGCGAGGGACTGGACGTGGAGCTGCACCGCGCCGCCTCGGGCGGGTGAGCGCCCTGGGGGCGCTGCTCGCGGGCGTGCCGGTGCAGCCGGACCGGGCGGGGGCGCGCCGGCTGCTCGCCGAGGAGCTCGCCGGGCGCGAGTACCGCCAGGACCGCGGCTCGTGGCTGGTGCGGGCCTGGGACTGGCTGCTGGAGAAGCTGCAGGCGGTGCAGGTGCCGGCGGTGGGCAGCGGGCCGACGGCGGTGCTGGTGGTGGTGCTGCTGCTGCTGGCCGTGGTCGCCGTCGTGCTGCTGGTGGCCGGGCCGCTGCGCCGCAGCGGGCGCGCGCCGGCGGAGGAGGTCTTCGAGGCCGGGCCGGAGCCGTCGTCGGCGCACGTGCGCCGCGCCGACGAGGCCGCCGCGGCCGGGCGCTGGGACGAGGCGGTCACCGAGCGCTTCCGCGCCCTGGTGCGCTCGCTGGAGGAGCGGGCGCTGCTGGACCGCCGCCCGGGCCGCACCGCGCACGAGGCCGCCGTGGAGGCGGCCGCGGTGCTGCCGGGCTGCGCGGACGGGCTGGCGCGCGCCGCGCGCGCCTTCGAGGACGTGCGCTACGGCGGCCGCCGCGCCTCGGCCGTCACCGACGACGCCGTGCGCCGCGTCCTGGTGGACGTGGCCGCCGCGCGCCCGCCGGCGCCGCAGGGGGCCGCGCGGTGAGCACGGCCGCCGCCGGGCCCCTCGACGTCGCCGCGCCCACCGGCCCCGCGCGCCCGCGCCGGGCCTGGCGCGGGCCCGCGGCGGTGACCGCGCTCGTGCTGGGCCTGGTGCTGCTGGTGACGCTGCTGACGCCGCGCACCTCCCGCGAGGCGCTGGCCGCGGACTCCACCGCCCCCGGGGGCGGGCGGGCCGTGGCGCGGGTGCTGGAGGGGCAGGGCGTGCGGGTGCGCCAGCAGCGCTCCTTCGACGGCGCGCTGGCCGCCGCGCGCGCGGGCGGGCCCGGCACCACCGTGCTCGTCACCGACCCCGGCCTGCTCGACGCCGGGCGCTGGGACGCGCTGGCCGGCACCGGGGCGCGGCTGGTGCTGCTGGCCCCGGCGGCGGGCGCGCTGGAGCGGGTGGCGCCCGGCGTGCGCGAGACCGGCGAGCGGCCCGTGCGCCTGCTGGAGCCCGGCTGCTCCGCGCCGGCGCCCGCCGCGGCCGGGGAGGCGCGCGCGGGCGGTCGCGGCTACGCGCTGCTGGCCGGGGCGGCCGGCACCTCCTGCTACGGCGGGTCGTGGGTGGAGGTGCCCGCCGACCCGGCCACCGGGCGCGGGGAGGTCGTCGTGGTCGGCGCGCCCGACCCGATCACCAACCGGCGCGCCGGCGAGGACGGCAACGCCGCCCTGGCGCTGCGCGCGCTGGGCACCTCCCCGACCCTGGTGTGGTACCTGCCCGACCCGCTGGACACCGGCGCTGCGGCCGAGCCGCTGCGCGCGCTGGCGCCGCGGTGGGTGCTGCCCGGCGCGGCCCTGCTGCTGACCGCGGCCCTGGCGGCGGTGCTGTGGCGCGGGCGCCGGCTGGGCCCGCTGGTGGGCGAGCCGCTGCCGGTGGTGGTGCGCGCGGCCGAGACGGTGGAGGGCCACGGGCGCCTGTACGCCGCCGCCGGCGCGCGCGACCGGGCCGCGCGGGCGCTGCGCGCGGCGACGCTGCGGCGCCTGCGCCTGCTGGTGCGCCTGGACGCCACCGCCGGCCCCGGCGACGTCGCCGACCAGGTGGCGTGGCTGACGGGCGCGCCCGCCGGGCGGGTGCTGGGCCTGCTGGACGGCCCCGACCCCGCCGACGACGCGGCGCTGGTGGTGCTGGCCGCGGACCTGGACGCCCTGGAGCGCCGGGTGCGCTCGCGCGGCACGTGAGCGCCCGGCGAGCGCCCGGCGCGGCGCGCACCCGCACGACCCCGAGAACCCCACGACCCCACGACCCCGCGGAGGGCCCCACGTGAGCGAGACCCCGGTCCAGGGCGCCGACGCGCCCGCCAGCACCCCCGAGCCCGCCGGGGCCGTCGGGGCGGGCGGCGGCGCGGCGGTGGAGGAGGCGCGCCAGGCGCTGCGGGCGGTGCGCCAGGAGGTCGCCAAGGCCGTCGTCGGCCAGGAGCCCGCCGTCACCGGCCTGGTCATCGCGCTGCTGTGCCGCGGGCACGTGCTGCTGGAGGGCGTGCCCGGCGTGGCCAAGACGCTGCTGGTGCGCACCCTGGCGGCGGCGCTGGAGCTGGACACCAAGCGGGTGCAGTTCACCCCCGACCTGATGCCCGGCGACGTGACCGGCTCGCTGGTGTACGACGCGCAGACGGCGCGCTTCAGCTTCCGCGAGGGCCCGGTCTTCACGAACCTGCTGCTGGCCGACGAGGTCAACCGCACCCCGCCCAAGACGCAGGCCTCGCTGCTGGAGGCCATGGAGGAGCGGCAGGTCTCGGTGGACGGGGTGCCGCGCCCGCTGCCCTCGCCGTTCATCGTGGCGGCCACCCAGAACCCCGTGGAGTACGAAGGCACCTACCCGCTGCCGGAGGCGCAGCTGGACCGGTTCCTGCTGAAGCTGACGCTGCCGCTGCCGGCGCGCGAGGACGAGGTGGAGGTGCTGGCCCGGCACGCCGCCGGCTTCGACCCGCGCGACCTGGCCGCCGCCGGCGTGCGCGCGGTGGCCACCCCGGCGCACCTGGCGGTGGCCACCCGCTCGGTGCGGGAGGTGCAGGTCTCGCGCGAGGTGCTGGGCTACGTGGTGGACGTGTGCCGGGCCACGCGCTCCTCGCCGTCGCTGGCGCTGGGGGTCTCCCCGCGCGGGGCCACGGCGCTGCTGGCGACGGCGCGGGCGTGGGCGTGGCTGTCCGGGCGCGACTACGTCTCCCCCGACGACGTCAAGGACCTGGCGCGCCCGACGCTGCGGCACCGGGTGCAGCTGCGCCCGGAGGCGGAGCTGGACGGGGTGAGCGTGGACGCGGTGCTGGACTCGGTGCTCAGCACCGTGCCCGTGCCCCGGTGAGGGCGCGGGCCGCGGTGGCGGAGGGGGCGCGGTGGCGCTGACCGGGCGGGCGCCGCTGCTGGTGCTGCTCGGCACGGCCCTGGTGGTGGCCCGGCCGGGCTGGGGCGCGTTCTGGGCGTGGCTGGCGCTGTCGGCGGCGCTGGTGGCGCTGGACGTGGCGCTGGCCGCCTCCCCGCGGGCGCTGTCGGTGCACCGCGCCCCGCTGCCGGCGGTGCGCCTGGGCGAGCCGGTCACCGCCGAGCTGCTGGTGGCCAACACCGGGCGGCGCCGGGTGCGCGGGGTGCTGCGCGACGCGTGGCAGCCCTCGGCGGGCGCGCGCCGGGACCGCCACCGCCTGGACCTGCCGCCGGGCGAGCGCGCCCGGCTGGGCACCGTGCTGGTGCCCACCCGCCGCGGCGACCGGCTGGCCGACCGCGTCACGGTGCGCTGCGCCGGGCCGCTGGGGCTGGCCGCGCGGCAGCGCTCCCTGCCGCTGCCGGGGCGGCTGCGGGTGCTGCCGCCGTTCTCCTCGCGCCGGCACCTGCCCTCGCGGCTGGCGCGCCTGCGCGAGCTGGACGGGCGCAGCGCCGTGCAGCACCGCGGGCAGGGCACCGAGTTCGACTCCCTGCGCGAGTACGTCGACGGCGACGACGTGCGCTCGATCGACTGGCGGGCCACCGCGCGCCGCGACGCGGTGGTGGTGCGCACCTGGCGGCCCGAGCGCGACCGGCGGGTGGTGCTGGTGCTGGACGCCTCGCGCACCGCGGCCGCCCGCCTGGGCGGCGGGCCGGGCGGGCTGGAGGTGCGCCTGGACGCCGCGATCGAGGCGGCGCTGCTGACGGCGGCGCTGGCGGCGCGCGCCGGGGACCGGGTGGACCTGCTGGCGCACGACCGGCGGGTGCGCGCGCGGGTGCGCGGCGGCTCGCGCGCGGGCCTGCTGCCGGGCCTGGTGGAGGCCCTGGCGGGCCTGGAGCCCTCGCTGGTGGAGGCGGACTGGGACGCGGTGGCCACCGAGGTGCGCTCGATGGCGCGCCGGCGCGCGCTGGTGGTGCTGCTGACGGCGCTGGACGCCTCGGTGCTGGACTCGGGCCTGGTGGCGGTGCTGGAGCAGCTCGCGGCGCGGCACACCGTGGTGCTGGCGGCGGTGGACGACCCGGCGCTGGCCCGGCTGGCGCGCTCGCGCGCCGACGCCGAGCAGGTGTACGCGGCGGCGGCGGCGGAGACGGCCGCCGCCGAGCGCGAGGCCACCGCGGCGCTGCTGACGCGGCTGGGCGTGGAGGTGGTGCACGCCTCCCCCGACGAGCTGGCCCCGGCGCTGGCGGACCGGTACCTGGCGCTGAAGGCCGCCGGGCGCCTGTGAGCCCGGCGAGCGGGGCGGCCGGTGGACCGGGGGCGCCTCAGCCGCGCACGGGGGCGGTGTCGCCGGCGAAGCGGGCCTCCACGTCGCCGGTCTCCCCCGCCGCCGCGGCGGGCCGGCCCAGCAGCAGCACGTAGAGCAGGAACGCGACCTCGGCGAGCACCCCGATCCCGACGCGCGCGGCCGTGGGCAGCGGCGAGGGCGTGACGAACCCCTCGATGAGGCCGGAGACGAGGAGCACGAAGACCAGCCCGAGGGCGATGCCCACCATCGCCCGGCCCTCGGTGGCCAGCGCCTGCGCGCGCCCGCGGGTGCCGGGCGCCACCCACGTCCAGAACAGCTTCAGCCCGGCCCCGGCGGCGACGAACACGGCGGTCAGCTCGAGGATGCCGTGCGGGGCGATGAGGCCGAAGAACAGCTCCCCGCGCCCGTTGTCCACCAGCAGCCCGCCCTGCAGGCCCACGTTGAGGGCGTTCTGCGTCAGCGCGAAGAGCACGAACACCCCGGTGATCCCCAGGACCACGCAGGTCGCGGCGACCAGCGCGTTGTTCGTCCACACCCGCCCGGCGAACGAGGCGTTGGCGTACTCGGAGTAGTAGCCGGCGAAGTCCTGCTCGACCAGGCGGCGGACGTCGGCGTCGGAGCCGAACAGGCTCGCCTGCGCGCGCGTGTTCCCCGCCACCCACGCCCCGGCGGCCGTGGCGAGCACGACGGTGTACGCCGCCGCCGCCAGGCTCCACCAGCGCACCCGCCACAGCGCCGCCGGCAGGCCGCGCACGGTGAAGTGCCGCAGCTGCCCCCAGGCGGTGTACCGCGAGCCGGTCAGGCGGGAGCGGGCGCGCACCAGCAGCGTGGACAGCTCGTCCAGCAGCACCGGCTCGGACTGCGCCGAGCGCAGCACCGACAGGTGGGTGGCGGTGCGCTGGTAGAGGACGACGAGCTCGTCGGCCTCCGGTCCCGTCAGGTGCCGCCGGCGCACCAGCTCGCGCAGCCGCGCCCACTCCTGCTCGTGCACGGCCCGGAAGGCGTCGACGTCCACGCCGACGAGCCTAGTGAGCCGGGGGCGGGCGGCGCCCCGGCCGGTACGGTGCTGCGGTGGCCCCCACGGACGTCCCGCCCCCCGCCGCGCCCCCGGGCGCCGGGGCCCCCGGGCCCGGCGGGACCCCGGGTCTCGGCGGGACCCCGGGGCTCGGCGCTGCCGCGCCGCGGGTGGCCGACCCCGTCGGGGACGTCGTCACCGGCGAGGCGGTGGTCCTGGGCCTGCGCGCGGCGTCCTTCGCCTCCCGGCTGCTGGCCGCCGCGATCGACGCGCTGGTGCAGCTGCTGCTCCTCGGGGCGCTGCTGTACGTCTCGCGCGCGCTGCTGTCGAGCACCGACGAGGCCGCCACCGCCGCGATCGTGCTCGCCGAGACGGTGCTGTGCCTGATCGGCGTCCCCACCGCGGTGGAGACCGCCACCCGCGGCCGCTCCCCGGGCAAGCTGGCCGCCGGGGTGCGGGCCGTGCGCGACGACGGCGGGCCGGTGCGCTTCCGGCACGCGCTGGTGCGCGCGCTGACGGGCTTCTTCGAGCTGTGGGCGCTGGCCGGCAGCCCGGCGATCATCTGCGCGCTCGTCAGCGCCCGCGGCAAGCGGGTGGGCGACCTGCTCGCGGGCACCTACGTGGTGCGCGAGCGCACCGCCGCCAAGCACGTGCCGCTGCCGCCGATGCCGCCGGAGCTGGCGGGCTGGGCGGGCCGGGCCGACATCGGCCGCCTGCCCGACGGGACCGTGGTGGCCGCGCGGCAGTTCCTGGGGCGCGCCACCTCCCTGCACGCCGCCTCGCGCAGCGCCCTGGGCGCGTCGCTGGCCGACGCGCTGCTGGGGCACGTCTCCCCGCCGCCGCCGGCGGGCACGGACCCCGAGCGCTTCATCGCCGCGGTCCTCGTGGAGCGCCGCGACCGCGAGCTGGTGCGGCTGCGGCGGCGGGCCGCGCGCACGGCGGAGCTGGAGCGCTCCCTCGGGCGCCGCTGAGGCGGCTCAGCCCGGCGGCTCCCGCCGCGCCGCCCCCCTCGCCTCCCCCGTCTCCCCGGCCTCCCGCGGGGTCCGCAGCCGGCCGGTGGCCCACAGGTAGCGCCAGCGGGCGCGCACGTGCCGCCACCACGCCATCCGCCCGCGGTCCAGGCCGTCCTCGGTGGCGCGCGCGCGGCGCCGCTCGCGCTGGTGGTAGCGGGCGGCGACGTGCGCGCACGAGCGCGCGAACGCCACCAGGACGGCCGCCCCGCCCAGCACCGTCGCCCACGCCGCGGCCTCGTCCAGGGTCACGGCAGGGCTCCCGCGCCGTGCGCGAGCACGAGGGCCAGGGCGCCCGCGCCGAGCAGGGCGCACGCACCGGCGGTGAGGGCCTGCAGGTGCGCGGAGGCGGCCGGGTCGTCCAGGTCCCCGGCGCGCAGCAGCCGCTCGGTGGTGCGCCGCGCGCGCCGGGACGCCAGGACGTGCACCAGCACCCCGGTGCAGGCCGCCGCCAGCCCCAGCACCACGGCACCGGCGCCCAGCTGCGGCAGCAGCAGCCGCGTCGCGCCCAGCCCGGCCACCACCAGGGACAGGGCGGTGCGCCGCCAGGCCAGGGCGGTGCGCTCGGGCTGCAGGCCGGCGTCGAAGAGGGCCGAACCGTTCACCGGCCCGTTCACCGGGCCGCTCACCGCAGCAGCAGCCCGAGCAGGACCAGCACCCCGGCCAGCGCGGTGCCCGCGGTCAGCGGTGCGGCCAGGGCCGGGGAGCGCAGCGGCTCGCCCAGGCGCATGGCCCGCTCGTCGCGCGCCCAGCCGGCCCACGCCTGCGCGGGGGCCAGCAGGCCCAGCAGCACCAGCAGGAGGGAGGCGGCCAGGCGCAGCTGCGGCTGCAGCGGCAGGGCCAGCCCCTCCAGCGCGACGCCGGCGGCCAGCAGCGCCAGGGAGGTGCGGATCCAGGCCAGGAAGGTGCGCTCGTTGGCCAGCGAGAAGCGCGGGTCCGGTTCGCCGCCGCGCTCGTACACCGACGCCGGGAAGCGCCCGCGGCCGCGCCGCGGTGCCTTCGCCCTCACTCGCCCGTCCCCCGCCCCGCTGCCCGCACGCCCCGATCATCCCGCGGGGCCCGGCGCGCCCCCACCCGGGCCCCGGCCGGCCCGGGGACGCGCGCGCGGGCGCGGCCGGGCGCCCGCTGCGGGGACCCGCTCAGACCTCCAGGTCCCCGCCGTCGAAGCCGCCCCCGTCGAAGCCGCCCCCGTCGAAGCCGCCGTCGCCGAAGCCGTCGTCGTATCCGCCGCCCTCGTCGTAGCCGGCGGTCTCGTAGCCCGCGCCGGCCTCGTCCGCGCCGCCGTCCGCGCCACCGTCCGCGCCGCCGTCCGCGCCCTGCTCGTAGCCCTCGTCGTACCCGGCCTGCTCACCGGCCTCGTAGGCCTGGTCGTCGCCCCAGTGCTCGTTGCCGAAGTCGTCCGGGATGAGGGCGTCGGCGATGGCGGTGCCCACGAACGCGCCGGCCACGCTGGTCAGCAGCGCGCCGCCCAGGCCCATCCCGCCGCCCATGCCGCCCATCCCGCCGAAGCCGCCGCCGCCGAAGCCGCGGCCGTACCCGCCGCCGGGCCCGTAGCCGGCGCCGTAGCCGCCGCGGCCCCCGCCGGGCCCGTAGCCGCCGGGCCCGCCGTTGAAGACCTGGACCAGGGTGCCGGGCCGGCTGACCTCGGCGCGCGTGGCCGTGCGGGCCAGGGCGGCCGGGTCGTCGCCGTGCAGCTCGGAGGCGGGCACGACGCCCGAGAGCTGCTCCAGCACCTGCCGGCGCTGCTCGGGCGTGAGCTTGGCGAACGCCTCGGCGTGCGCCTGCTCCACCTGGTCCGGCGGCGCGGTGCGCAGCATGTACCGGTAGCGCGCGATGGCCGCCTCGTCCGACGAGCCGCCCGGGGCGCGCCCCGGGGCCGACGGCGGGTGCGACGCGGGCGGGGGCGCCCACTGCTGCTGCTTCTGCTGCCGGTGCCGGTCGCGGCCCAGCAGCCGGTCCAGGAGACCCACGGCTCGTCCTCCTCAGGTGCGGCGGCCCCCCAGGGTGCCCCACGGCGGCGCGTCCCGCGCGCCCAGCGCGGAGCCGCGCCGGTGCGCCGTCGTGGACGGGCCGGACACCGGCTCAGCGCACGGCGCCGCGCAGCACCCCGGTGGTCACGAGCTCCTCGGCGACCTCGCGCAGCTTGACGTTGGTGTGCTGCGAGGAGCGCGTCAGCAGGGTGAACGCCTGCTCGGGGGTGATCTTGTGCCGCTCGACGAGCACGCCCTTGGCCTGCTCGATCACGGCGCGCGAGACCATCGCGCGGCGCATGTTCTCCGCGTCCTCCGCCGAGCGGGCGTGCGCGTCGGCGTTGGCCACGGCGATCGCCACCCAGGTGGCGACCTCCCGGCCGAGGGCGACCTCCTCCTCGCCGAAGGCGCCCGGGCGGCTGGAGTAGCAGTTCAGCCCGCCCAGGCTGCGGCCCTGCACGGGCAGCGGCAGCGACATGGAGCTGCCGACGCCGGCCTCGGCGGCACGTCGGGAGTAGTCGGGCCAGCGCTCGTCGGTGGCCATGTCCTCGACGATGAACGCCTGGCCCGCCCGGCCGGCGTCCATGCAGGGGCCGTAGCCGCGCTCGTACTGCATCTCGTCGGCGTCCAGCGCCATCTGCCCGTCGTGGGCGGCGGTGAACGCCTTGTCCCCGCGCAGCAGGGTGATCGAGACCGACTCGGCACCGGGCAGGGCCTTGCGGGCCAGACCGACGATCTCGTCGAGCACCTCGTCGAGGGCGCGGTCGGCGGTGAGCACCGCGGCCAGGGCCCGGTGCAGCTCGCTCAGGTCGGTCATGGTGCTCCTCGCGTGGGGTGCGCCCGGCCGGCGGTCCGGCGGGACGCGGACCGCCCGGCGCCGCGCGGGCGCCGGGCGGTCGTGGACCAGCAGTCTGTCAGCCGTGCGGGGCGGTCAGTACCGGTACTCGTCGGTCTTGTACGGGCCGGCGACGTCGATGCCCAGGTAGTCGGCCTGCGTCTTGGTCAGCTCCGTCAGCCGCACGCCGAGGGCGTCCAGGTGCAGGCGGGCGACCTTCTCGTCGAGCAGCTTGGGCAGCACGTGCACGCCCACCGGGTAGGACTCGCGCCGGGTGAACAGCTCGATCTGCGCGAGGACCTGGTTGGTGAACGAGTTCGACATGACGAAGCTGGGGTGGCCGGTGGCGTTGCCCAGGTTCAGCAGCCGGCCCTCGGACAGCACGATGACGCTGTGCGCGGGGCGGTCGCCGTCGGCGGGGATCCGCCACTCGTGCACCTGCGGCTTGACCTCGACCTTCTCCACGCCGGGCACGCGGCCCAGGCCGGCCATGTCGATCTCGTTGTCGAAGTGGCCGATGTTGCCCACGATCGCCTGGTGCTTCATGCGGACGATGTCCGAGGCCATGACCACGTCGCGGTTGCCGGTGGCGGTGATGAAGATGTCGGCGGTCTCGACGACGTCGTCCAGGCGCACGACCTGGTAGCCGTCCATCGCGGCCTGCAGGGCGTTGATGGGGTCGATCTCGGTGACGACCACGCGCGCGCCCTGCCCGCGCAGCGACTCCGCGCTGCCCTTGCCGACGTCGCCGTAGCCGCACACGACCGCGACCTTGCCGCCGATGAGGACGTCGGTGGCGCGGTTGATCCCGTCGATGAGGGAGTGGCGGGTGCCGTACTTGTTGTCGAACTTCGACTTCGTCACCGAGTCGTTGACGTTGATCGCGGGGAAGGGCAGGACGCCGTTGCGGAAGTACTCCGCCAGGCGGTGCACGCCGGTGGTGGTCTCCTCGGTGACGCCCTGGACGCCCTCGGCCACGCGGGTCCAGCGCTGCGGGTCCTCCGCCAGGCTGGCGCGCAGCAGCTCCAGGACGACGCGGTACTCCTCGGAGTCCTCCTCGGTGGGCTCGGGCACGGCGCCGGCGGCCTCGAAGCGCTTGCCCTCCAGCACGAGCATCGTGGCGTCGCCGCCGTCGTCGAGGATCATGTTGGGGCCGATGCGGTGGCCCTCGGCGTCGGTGCCCCAGTCGAAGATGCGCTCGGCCAGGCGCCAGTACTCCTCGAGGGTCTCGCCCTTCCAGGCGAACACCGGCACGCCGGCCGGCGCCTCGGGGGTGCCCCCGCCCACGACGACCGCGGCGGCGGCCTGGTCCTGGGTGGAGAAGATGTTGCAGCTGGCCCAGCGGACCTGCGCGCCCAGCGCGGTGAGGGTCTCGATGAGCACGGCGGTCTGCACGGTCATGTGCAGGGAACCGGCGATGCGGGCGCCGGCCAGCGGCTTGGACTCGCCGAACTCGGCGCGCAGGGACATCAGGCCGGGCATCTCGTGCTCGGCCAGGCGCAGCTCGTGGCGGCCGGCCTCGGCCAGGGAGAGGTCGCGGACCTCGAACTCGAACGACATGCGGGACTACCCCTCCGGGTGATCGGCGGTGCGGGACTCCCGGCGCGGCCCCTCTGGGCCACTCGGCATCACCGGACGCCGGAGCCCTCCCAGGGTACGCGCGGGGCCCGACGCCGGTCGCGGCACGCCGTTCCGCGACCGGCTCAGCCCAGGCGGTCGCGCAGGTCCGCCACCTGGGGCGAGGCGGCCGGGTCCGTGCCGGAGGCCAGCGCCAGGTAGGCGGCGGCGAAGTCGGTGCGCGCGATGAGCTGGGCCAGGCGCACCAGCGGCGCGCCCGGCTCGGCGACGACCTCGCTGACCCGCACGCCGGCGTCGGCGGCCGTCGTGGCGACCGCGTCGGCCACGACGCGGTCCTCGTGCGGCACGGCGGCGGGGGCGTCGCGCAGCAGCGTCAGCTGCAGGCGCGGGCCGACCGGGCCGTCCAGGAACGGGTCGGCGAAGACGTCCTCGGGCTGCGCGGCGAACGGGCCGCCGAAGGTGGCCACGACCTCGCTGGCGTCGTCGGGCAGCGCGCCGGCCACCGCCGGCACCCGCGCGGTGCGCGCGAGCATGGAGGCGGCGCGGCGGGCGGCCGCGGCGGTCAGGTCCCCGTCCGCCAGGACCACCGGCACGGTGCCGGCCAGCTCCACGGCCAGCACCTTGGCCGGGTTGACGAAGGGCTCCGTCCACGGCCGGCACGTCTCGGCCTCCGCGTCGAGGCGGTCGGCGACCTCGGTGAGCACGTCGGCGGGGGTGCGCACGACGTCCAGGGCGTCGGCGGCCAGCAGCACCGGCGTCAGCAGCGACCACAGCGACACCCGCGAGGAGCGGGTGCCCGCGTCGACGGCGCGCACGCCGCGCGCCGGCGGCACGTGCACGTTGCCGCCGCGGGAGCCGACCTCGGCCAGCGGGGAGCCCTCGGCGCCCACGGTGACCACGCGGGCCCCGCGGCGGGCGGCCTCGGCCGCCAGCGCCAGCGGGCCGGGCGCGCGCCCGGACATCGACACGGCCACCACGAGGTCCAGCGGCCCGACCCAGCTCGGCAGCGGGCCGCCGCGGCGGGGCACCAGCGGCACCGGGCAGCCCCGGCCGGCCAGGGCGGTCAGCACGTCGGTGACCACCGACGCCCCGCCCAGCGCGGCGACGACCACGGCGCGCGGGCGGCCCTCCTCGGCCAGGCGCCCCACGCCCGCCCGCGCGGACAGCTCCACCGCCTCGCGCACCTGCGCGCCGGCACCGGCCAGCGAGCGCAGCACGCCCGAGGGGTCGGCGGCGGTGAGGGCGTCGCCGTCGCCGAGCAGGGTCTCGTCGAGGGCGCTCACGGGCCCGCCAGCTCCCCGCGCGCACCGGCGGGCACGTCCAGCGCCTCGTCCACCAGCAGCACCGGCACGCCGTCGACGACCGGGTAGCGCACCCCGGCGGCGGTGGCCAGGAAGGGCGCGCCGTCCACCTCCACCGGCGCCAGCGGCTCGCCGGTCAGCGGGCAGCGCAGCAGCTCCAGCACCCACGGCTCCAGGCGCGGGCCCGCGGGCGCGCTCACCGGGCGCCCCCGCGCACCAGGGCCAGCACGCGGTCGCGCACGGCGACCATGGTGGCCCCGTCGGCGCCCTCGGCGTTCAGGCGCAGCAGCGGCTCGGTGTTGGAGGCGCGCAGGTTGAACCACCACATCGGCGCCCCGTCCGCGCCCGGCCAGGTGACGGTGAGGCCGTCCAGGCGGTCCACCTGCAGCTCGCGGCCCTCGCGGCCCGCCAGCTCCTGCTCGGCGGCCAGGACGCGCTCGGCGGTGGCGGCGGCGTCCTCGACGGTGGAGTTGATCTCGCCGCTGGCGGCGTAGCGCTCGTACTCGGCGGCCAGCTCCGACAGCGGCCGGTCGTCCTCGGCGAGCGCGGCCAGCACGTGCATCGCGGCGAGCATGCCGGTGTCGGCGGACCAGAACTCGCGGAAGTAGTAGTGCGCGGAGTGCTCGCCGCCGAAGACGGCGCCCTCCTCGGCCATGCGCTGCTTGATGAAGGAGTGGCCCACGCGGGTGCGCACCGGCACGCCGCCGTCCTCCTCGACCATCTCCGGCACGGCCCGGGAGGTGATGAGGTTGTGGATGACGATCGGCTTGCGGCCGGCGGCGAGCTCCTTGGCGATCTCGCGGCGGGCGACCATCGCGGTCACGGCGCTGGGGCTGACCGGGTCGCCCTTCTCGTCGACGACGAAGCAGCGGTCGGCGTCGCCGTCGAAGGCCAGGCCGAGGTCGGCGCCGGCGCGCGGGACGGCGGCCTGCAGGTCGCGCAGGTTCTCCGGGTCCAGCGGGTTGGCCTCGTGGTTGGGGAAGGTGCCGTCGAGCTCGAAGTACATCGGCTCGACCTCCAGCGGCAGCGCGGGCAGCCCGGCGCCCGTGCCGAGGACGGCGGGCACGGTGTGCCCGGCCATGCCGTTGCCGGCGTCGACGACGACCTTCAGCGGGCGCGCGCCGGACAGGTCCACCAGGGAGCGCAGGTGCGCGGCGTACTCGGCGAGCAGGTCCCGCTCGCCGACCTCGCCGCGCCGGCCCGTCCCGGCGGGCACCTCCCCGGCGTCCAGCCAGGACTGGGCCAGGTCGCGCACGGCGGCCAGGCCGGTGTCCTGGCCCACCGGGCGCGCGCCCGAGCGGCACAGCTTGATCCCGTTGTACTGGGCGGGGTTGTGGCTGGCGGTGAACATCGCGCCGGGCACGTCCAGGGAGCCGCTGGCGAAGTACAGCCCGTCGGTGGAGCACAGCCCGATCAGGGTGACGTCCACGCCGCGCGAGGCCAGGCCGTCGGCGAAGGCGGCCGACAGCTCCGGCGAGGAGGGGCGCATGTCGTGGCCCACGACTGCGCGCGGGGCGGGGGCGCCCCCCCCCCCCCCCCCCCCCCCCCCCCCCCCCCCCCCCCCCCCCCCCCCCCCCCCCCCCCACGACGGGGGCGTCGAGCTGGTCCGGGACGACCCCCCGGACGTCGTAGGCCTTGACGACGGACGACAGGGAAGCGGTCACGCGGGGAGCCTACAAGCGCCGCCGGGAGAGCGGGCCCGCTCCCGCGATCACGCGCGGGCGGGCCCGGTCGCGGACGGGGCGGGCCGGGCCGCCGCGCCGGGGCGCGGCGGCCGCGCGCTCACGCCTTGCGAGTGCGGTCCAGCACGGCGTCCACGGACAGCGGCCCGCCGTCGGACGACAGCCAGGTGCGCTCCTCGCACACGTGGCAGGACACGAAGCGCACGGGCGTGCCGTCGGTGAGGGACATCGACAGCTGGGTGACGCGCTCGCTGCCGCACGAGCCGCAGGCGGTGCCCTCGCGGTGGGCGGCCTGGGTCAGCGAGCCCAGCGGCGGGGCGGGGCGGGCGGCGCGGGAGCGGCGCGAGGAGCGGGTGTTCTGGGGACCGACGGGCACGGTGCTGACCTCCGTGGGGCGATGCGCGGGGCGACAGCCCCTGCATCGGCACGCGCGCGCCCGGGCTTGAGCCCCCGACCGGGGGACCCGCGGGCACCGCCCCGGACGGCACCCCGGACGGCGCCCCGGCCGGTGCCCGGCGGGGCGCGCCCGGCTCAGGGCCGGCGGTCCTCGCGCAGCACGCGCAGGTGCCCGCGGCGCACGGCCGGGGCGTCGGGGTCGAGCACGGGGCGCGAGCCGTCGGGCTGGTCGCGCACCGCGTCGGCGACGGCGAGCAGGTCGTCGTGGCGGCTGGCGGCCTCCACCAGCTCCGGCGCCAGGCGCACGACCTCCCAGCCGCGCGGCGCGGTCAGGCGCTCGGCGTGCTCGGCGCACAGGTCGTAGCAGTGCGGCTCGGCGTAGGCCGCGAGCGGGCCGAGCACGGCCGTGGAGTCGGAGTAGACGTAGGTCAGGGTCGCGACCGCGGTCCGGCCGCACGCCGTCCGCGAGCACCGCCGCACCGCTGCGCCGGGACGACCACCACCGCCACCGGCGGGACTCGTGCGGGGAGCGTTCACGCGCCGAACGCTACCGCCGATCGGGCGCGCCCGGCGGCGGCGCGCTGCCGCGGCGCCGTGTCGCGCCGCCCGCCCCGGCCGGCCGCGACCGGCCCGCGACCGGGCCGCGACCGCTCCGTGACCGGGGCGGCGCGCCGGTCCGGTGCTGCGGCGGGCGGGCGGGGCGATCGGTACCCTGCGCCGGTGACCACGCCCCGGGCGCACCGCAGGCGCCGCCGAGTGCGGCGCGACCGGCACGGCCGCGGCCTGCGCGGGCCGCTGCTGCCCGCCTCGCTGCCGGCGGCGCGCAGCCGCGCGGAGCGCTTCGACGACCTCGTGCTGGACGCGGTGGAGCTGCTGGAGCGGCGCTGGGCCGAGCAGCTCGCCGGCGTGGAGTTCGCGGTCGAGGAGGTCCCGCCCTCCGACCCGGCGCCCTGGGAGGACGAGGTCGTGCCGCTGGGCCGGCTGTTCCCCGCGGACGCCTCCGGCCCGGCGCGCGTGGTGCTGTACCGGCGCCCCATGGAGACGCGCGCCAGCGGCGAGGACCTGGAGGACCTGGTCGCCGACGTCGTGGTCGAGCAGGTGGCGCACCTGCTGGAGCTGGACCCCGAGGAGGTGGACCCGCGCTACGAGGGCGACTGAGACGGCGACCGGACCGCCCGGCGGCGCGGCGGTTCAGGCGGCGCGGCGGTTCAGACGGCGCGGCGCTTGAGGCGGCGGCGCTCCCGCTCGGACAGCCCGCCCCAGATGCCGAAGCGCTCGTCGTTGCCCAGCGCGTACTCCAGGCACTCCTGGCGCACCTCGCAGGACTGGCACACGCGCTTGGCCTCGCGGGTGGAGCCGCCCTTCTCGGGGAAGAACGCCTCGGGGTCGGTCTGCGCGCACAGCGCGAGCTCCTGCCAGCCCGGGTCCTCCGGCGTCAGGCCGGACAGGCCGGTGGGCGGGCCGACGGCCGGGTCGGGCAGGGACGTCACCAGGCGCAGCTCGGGGCGGCCGTGCGGCTCCGGCTGCACCTCGCGCTCCTCGTGCTCCTCGGCACGGCCGAAGCCGCCGTCCTCGTCGCGGTGCTGGACGTCGATCTCCACTGGGCAGCCCCCACAGCCTCGGTCTGTCACTACGGGTGACGCGACGGTCACGCAAGACCACCACTGGTGGAATTACACGCGTGTCATCCGCGCTAGTCAAGCCCGGCGTGGTATCACCCCCGCCCCGTGCGCCCCAGCCGCCCCACGGGCGCCGTCCGCGCCCCCTCCGCGACCCCCCGGCGCACCCCTCCGCGACCCCTCGGCGCACCCCCGGCGCACCCCCCGCGCCTCACCCGGGCGGGTGCGGCCGGAGCGCCGCGGCGGCGGCTGGGACGATGACCCGGTGAGCTCCACCACCCCCGGGACCCCCGGGCCCGCCCCCCTGCGCGTCACGGCCCTCGCCGGCGGCGTCGGCGGCGCCCGCTTCCTGCGCGGCCTGCTCGCCGCGCTGCGCGCCGACCCCGACCCCGCCCGCCGCGACGCCGAGGTCACCGTCGTGGTGAACACCGCCGACGACGTGACCCTGCACGGCCTGCGCATCAGCCCCGACCTGGACTCCGTGATGTACACGCTCGGCGGCGGCATCGACGAGGTCCGCGGCTGGGGCCGCGGCGAGGAGTCCTACGGCGTCGCCGGCGAGCTGGCCCGCTACGGGCGCACCCCCACCTGGTTCACCCTGGGCGACAAGGACATCGCCACCCACCTCGTGCGCACGCAGGCCCTCGCCGAGGGCCGCACCCTGTCCGAGGCCACCGCCGAGCTGTGCCGGCGCTGGCGCCCCGGCGCCCGGCTGCTGCCGATGACCGACGACGTCGTGGAGACCCACGTCGACCTGGCCGTGGTGCCCGAGGGCGAGCGCGCCGCCCACGACGGCGAGGCCGGCGGCCGGCGCGTGCACTTCCAGGAGTGGTGGGTGCGCCTGCACGCCGCCGTGCCCGCGCTGGCGATCGAGGCCGTCGGCGCGGCGCGGGCCCGCCCGGCCCCCGGCGTGCTGGAGGCGCTGCGCGGCGCCGACGTCGTCGTGCTGCCGCCGAGCAACCCGGTGGTCTCCATCGGCTCCGTGCTGGCCGTGCCCGGCGTGCGCGAGGCGCTGCGCGCCACCGCCGCGCCCGTCGTGGGCGTCTCCCCCGTCATCGGCGGCGCGCCCGTGCGCGGCATGGCCGACGCGTGCCTGGCGGCGATCGGGGTGCCCACCACCGCCGCCGCCGTGGCCGGCCTGTACGCCGACTTCCTCGACGGCTGGCTGATCGCCGAGGGCGACGAGGAGCCGGAGCCCGGCCCCCGCCCGCTGGCGGTGCGCCGCCGGCCCCTGCTGATGAGCGACCCGGCGGCCACCGCCGCCCTGGCCGGCGCCGTCCTCGACCTCGCCGCCGACCTGGCCGCCGAGCTGGGCGCCGGGCGGGGGGGCGCCGCGTGATGCGCAGCACCCCGAGCCTGCAGGTCGTCGGCATCACCGGCGTCGGCGAGGGGGGGGGGGGGGGGGGGGGGGGGGGGGGGGGGGGGGGGGGGGGGGGGGGGGGGGGGGGGGGGGGGGGGGGGGGGGCGGGGGGGGGGGGGTGGCGGTGGGGGGGGTGCACGGCCCGGGGGG
>NZ_JBJLSG010000073.1:0-24939 GCF_050871925.1 Kineococcus gurbantunggutensis | reverse complement strand
CCCCCCCCCCCCCCGCGCGCGGGGGGCGCCCCGGGCGGCCGGCCCCCCCCCCCCCCCCCCCCCCCCCCCCCCCCCCCCCCCCCCCCCGCCCCCCCCCCGCGGAGGTGGTGGAGGTGGCCGAGCGCGACGCGGACGTGCCGCTGTCGGAGCTGGGGCGGCGGCAGGCGGCGGCGGTGGGCGCGTGGATGGCCACGTCGCCGCAGGCGCCGGCGCTGCCGCAGGTGGTGCTGTGCTCGCCGTACGAGCGGGCGCTGCGCACGGCCGGGGCGGTGGTGGAGGGGCTGCGCTCCCAGGGCCGGCAGGTGCCGGACCCGCGCACGGACGAGCGGCTGCGCGAGCGGGACCTCGGCTGGTGGGACGGGCTGACCGGCGCGGGGGTTCGCGCGCGCTTCCCGCAGGAGGCGGAGCGCCGGGCGCGGCTGGGCAAGTTCTACTACCGCCCGCCGGGCGGGGAGAGCTGGTGCGACGTGGCGCTGCGGGTGCGCAGCGTGCTGGCCTCGCTGCGCGAGGAGCACGCGGGCCGGGACGTGCTGGTGGTCTCGCACCAGGCGGTGCTCATGGGCTTCCGGCTGGTGCTGGAGGACCTGGACGAGCGCTCGGTGCTGGCGCTGGACGCGAGCGAGCCGCTGGCGAACTGCTCGGTGACGTCGTACGCGGCGGCGCCGGGCGGGGGCATGGCGCTGCGCGCGGCCGGGGACACCGCGGCGGTGGCGGACGTGCGGGTCACCGACGACGCCGCCGACCACGAGCCGGGCGAGGAGGCGGGCGGCGAGCGCGTCGCCGGCGACCAGAGGGAGGTGGCGCGGTGAGCGGTGCGGAGCGGGACGCGGTGACGGTGACGTCGGCGGTGCTGCGGCGGTGGCCGCTGCCGCCGCCGGGGGTGGGCAAGGAGGCGCGCGGGCGCACCTGCGTGGTGGGCGGCAGCGACCGCACCCCGGGCGCGGTGCTGCTGGCGGCGGAGGCGGCGCTGCGCTCGGGCGCGGGCAAGCTGCAGGTGGCGACGACGGCCTCGACGGCGCCGGCGCTGGGGGTGGCGCTGCCGGAGGCGCTGGTGCTGGGGCTGGCGCAGAACGCGGACGGCGGGATCGACCCGGCGTGCGGGGCGCAGGGCTCGGAGCTGGCGGAGCTGGCCGCGGGCGCGCACGCGGTGTGCCTGGGGGTGGGCACCATCGGCGAGCCGGCGGTGGTGGCGCTGCTGGAGGCGCTCGTGCCGCCGCTGGAGCAGACGGTGGTGCTGGACGCGCTGGGCCTGGCGCCGGTGACGCGCGACGCGACGTTCCTGCACCACCTGCGGGGCGCGGCGGTGCTGACGCCGAACCTCAACGAGCTGGCGATCGTGCTGGGCGCCGACGAGGAGGAGGTCACCCGCGACACGGCGGGCGCGGCGCGCGAGCTGGCGCGCCGCAGCCGGTGCACGGTGGCCGCCGGCGGGGGCGAGTCGTGGATCGCCGCCCCGGACGGGCGCCTGTGGCTGGACGTCTCCGGCGGGGCGGGGCTGGGGGTCTCGGGCTCCGGCGACGTGCTGGCGGGGATCGTCACGGGGCTGTGCGCGCGGGGCGCGGACCCGGTGCAGGCGGCGGTGTGGGCGTGCCACCTGCACGGGCGGGCCGGGGACCGGCTGGCGAGCTCGGTGGGCCGGCTGGGCTTCCTGGCCCGCGAGCTGCCCGCGGAGGTGCCGCGGGTGCTCGCCGAGATCGAGGTGTGAGGGCCGCGCCCGGGGCGCCCGCGGGGGGCGCTCCGGGCGGGCTCAGGCCAGCAGGGCCGAGGCGGCGGGCGCCAGGTCCGCCAGTGGCACCTGCAGGTGCCAGGTGGTGGAGGAGCGCTGGCCGGCGGCGTGCGGGTCGCCCTCGGGGCCGGCCCAGGACTGCGGCTGGGCGGTGACGCGCCAGGCGCCGGCGCCGTGCTGGCGGGCGCGGGAGGCGAGGGCGTCGTCGCCGGTGCGCACGGCGGCGGAGGCGATGACCTCCACGGCGCGGCTCAGGGAGCGGGCGTCGTAGAAGGCGATGGTGCAGCCGGAGTCGGTGGCGCTGGTCTCGACCAGGATGCAGCCGGACTCGCTGAGGGCGGCGTCGATGGCGGCGACCGCGGCGGTGTGGCGGGGTGCACGACGGGGACCGGGGACGGTCGGCCGCGCGTCGGTGCGGAGGGTCTGAACGGACATCCGGAGTGCTCCTCGGGAGACGACGTCGGCCGGGTGTCGGAGTCCACCTCGACTCGGCCCGACACCCAGAGACGGCATCGGTCGGCGTGTCTTGCGGCTTGAGTGTAGGCACCCGCACGGCCCCGTCCCGCACGCGGTGGCCCTGCGTTCGCCTGCGGCGCAACACAAGTCCACGACACAGCGTCGTAGTTCGGCCTGGTCGGACGGAACGGGCCCCGCGGGGCCGGGCCCCGGGCCGCGCGGGGCGACGGGGCGCGCGCCCGGCCCGCTAGACTCGTCAGCGGCCGCGGCGTCACCCGCGGGTGCGCCCCCGTAGCTCAGGGGATAGAGCATCGGTTTCCTAAACCGTGTGTCGCAGGTTCGAATCCTGCCGGGGGCACCCAGCTGGACCACGATCGCCGGGCAGCCCCTCCCCCGGTCCTCCCGGTGGGTAGGTTCTGCCCTCCGGGCCGCGTCCGCGGCGGCCAGACCGAGAGGATCCAGCGTTGAGCGCACGTCCCCGCGTCGTCCTCGTGCACGAGCGGTTCACCGAGTACGCCGGGTCCGAGGCCGTGGTGGAGCAGCTGGCGCGCGAGTGGCCCGACGCCCCGGTGCTCGCCCCCGTCGCCCGCCCCGGGGTGCTGCCGGCGGACCTGGAGCCGCGGGTGCGCTCCACGGCGCTGAGCCGCCTGCTGCGGGGCACGACGTACGCGCACCTGCTGCCGGCGCTGCCGGTGGCGGTGCGGACCATGCCGCTGCCGCCGGCCGACGTCGTCGTCGCCTCGCACCACGCGTTCGCCGTGCAGGTGGCGGCGCGCGCGACCGCGCCCGTGGTGGCGTACGTGCACACGCCGGCGCGCTGGGTGTGGGACCCCTCGATGCGCGCGGGTGAGGCGGGACGGGTGGGTGCCGCCGGCCTGGCGGCGTTCTCGGCGGCCTACAAGCCCCTCGACCGGGCCGCGGCCCAGCGGGTCCACACGCTCGTGGCCAACTCCTCGGCGGTCGCCGAGCGCATCGAGCGGTGGTGGGGACGGCCCTCGACCGTGGTGCACCCGCCGGTCGACACGGAGTTCTACGCCCCCGCGGACGTGCCGCGCGAGGACTTCTTCCTCATCGCGGGCCGGCTGGTGCCGTACAAGCGCCCCGACCTGGCCGTGCGCGCCGCCGAGCGCGCCGGCGTGCCCCTCGTGGTGGCCGGGGACGGCCGGATGCGCGCCCAGCTGGAGGCGGTCGCCGGGCCGAGCACGCGCTTCGTGGGCCGCGTGGACGACGAGGGCCTGCGCGACCTGTACCGCCGCTGCCGGGCGCTGCTCATGCCCGGCGTGGAGGACTTCGGGATCATCCCCGTCGAGGCGCAGGCGTGCGGCGCGCCCGTGGTCGCGATCGGTGCCGGCGGCACCCTGGACACGGTCGTGCCCGGGAGGACCGGTGTGCTGGTCCCCCCGGGCGGTGACGAGGTGGCCTCCTGGGCCGAGCACCTGCGCGGCTTCGACCCGGGCGCCTACGACGCGGCGACCGTGCGCTCGCACGCCGAGGGCTTCTCACGCGCCCGCTTCCGCGCGGCGATGGCCGGTGTCGTGGACGGCGTGCTCGGCGGCCGGTGACGGCCGCGCCGGTCAGGTGTAGACGCGCACCCAGTCGACGTAGAGGTCCGTGGTCTCACCGGTGCGGGAGAGGTCGATGGGCCAGTCGTGGCTCAGCGCCAGGTTGAGCAGGAAGAAGAACGGCTCCTCTGTGTGCGTGAGCCCGGTCACCCGGGTGACCTCGACGCCGTCGACGTAGAAGGTCGCGCCGCCCGGCGTGATCCGGGCGCCGTAGGTGTGCCAGGACGCCGCCCAGTCCGCCGGCTGCACCGCCTTGAGGCAGCTCCCACCCTTGATCGGGCTGGGCGTCGTCCCCCAGGAGTGCGCGAGGTGGCAGCTGCCGGCGGTGTCGTGGCCGTACAGCTCGACCGCGTCGACCTCCGCCGCCTTCCCGCCGAAGCGTGGGGTGGCGTTCTCGGTGTTGAGCATCCAGAAGGCCGGCCAGGCGCCGGGCCCGGGCGCACCGAGCATCCTGGCCTCGAAGTAGCCGTACTGAGCGCTGAAGCCGCCACCGCCGATCCGGGCGGAGGAGAGCAGGCCGCCGAAGTGCTTCTGGCCCCAGTCGGCCCACGCCTTGCGGCCGGCGATGGGCTCAGCACGCAGTCGCAGGTAGCCGCCGGGGATGGTGGCCATGGTGCCGGTGCCGACCGCCGGGTCGACGAAGGCGGCCATGCCGAACTCGGAGTCCCCGAAGGGCTCGGGCTTGGTGGCCGCGTAGGCGGCACCGCTGCCGTACCAGTCCACGGACAACGGGGCGCTGAAGTCGTCGGAGTACCGCAGGCCCATGCCCGCCGGGACGGTGGCCGGGGTCGGCACGGAACGGCCGGAACCGTTGACCACCTGCACGTACAGCGGGGCACCGGTGCCGTCCGTCCTGGAGACCTTGAGCGCCGTGGGGCCCTTGGGCAGGGCTTGCGTGTTGACGGTGATCACCGCCCGGCCGTCCGCACCGGCGCGAGCGGCTCCTGCCCAGTACATCGACCCCACCCCGGGCGTGCCCTTGTCGAGGCGCCAGCCGCGGGCGGTGACGGAGGTTCCCGGAGGCGCCCAGACCACGACGGTCGCCGTGCTCCCCACGACGGACCCGGGAGCAGGGCACACGAGCGCCAACCCGTTCGCGGGACGCGGGGCCACCGCGGGGGAGGTGGCGCCGCACTGCGCAGCGGCGGGTGTCGTGGAGTAGCCGGTCGCCGAGTACGGCCACTTCGGGGGCGTCGTGCCGGCGTCGTAGGCGGCGAACTCGCGCAGGCCGAGGACGGCGCCCGGTTCGGTGCGCTCGAGCTCCAGGCGCACGGCCGTCACCTCGCGGGGGGCGAAGGCGATGGTCGTCGGGTCGTTCCCGCCGCCGGCGATGCCGGACACGACGACGCTGCTGCCGTCGGAGAAGCGCAGCCGGCCGTGCAGGTCCACGGCTCCGGGAGCCGTGGACGTGGACGCTGCTTGCGCCGGCCCGAGCACCTGCACGCTGGCGATGCGGCGGGGGGACGACCACCCCAGCCGCACCCAGGGGGCGGCGTCACCGGCTGCAGCCGTCCACTGCTGACCACCGACACCGGCGGAGAAGGAACCGTCGAGCAGGTTGGCCGGAGCGGTCCCCGCCAGGCTGCTCGACGCGGTCACCGTGGACGGGGTCGTCCCCGCGGCCTCGGCGGCGCCCCCCGTGGGCGACAAGGTCCCCACCACGACGAGGGCGGCGCCCAGCAGTGCCGCCAGCGGACCGCGCCGGGGCCGCCACGCGGACGGTCCGCTCGGGAGCGCAGCGCTCGAGCGGTCGGACGGCGCACCTTCGCGGGTCGTGCTCCTGCTCACCAGCATGCCCACACACATCGATGCGCAGAGTGAGGTCTTTAGCACTCTGCGCAGAGAACTGTGTAACACTTCGGTAACGGCTGAGCTGCGCGAGTGCTGTTCGCGCCAGAGCCTCGGCGGGAGTGCACGCGCCGTGGTACCCCTTTCAACGAGTCGTGAAGAAGTGGGGGGCTCGTGCGGCCGCAGACCGTGAAGACCGAGGACCAGGTGAGCCCGTCGTGGGGCGGCGTGCCGACCGACGCGCAACCGCCGGCCGGCGCAACCGCAGAGGGCGTGACGCACCGGGCCTCGTCCGCAGCACACGTCCCGGGACCGCGGGGACGCGGTCTCGACGGGGAGGAGGGGCTCGGCTTCGAGCCGGCGCGGCTTCGGCCGCCGCTGCTGCGGAGGTCCGCTCCCCCGTACCTGCTGGCAGCGGACGTGAGCGCGTTCGCCCTCTCGCGCGTGGTGCCGTGGCACGTCGACGCGGTCGACGTGGCGGTCCTGGCCGTGATGGTGCTGTGCCTGCACGCCGGAGGGCTCTACCGGTCGCGGGTGTCCGTCTCGCTCCTCGACGACGCCCCCCGCCTGCTGGGCGGCGTCCTGGCCGCCGTCGGCACCCAGATCGCCCTGAACGGGCTGCTGCCGGGCACGGCACCGCGGGGCACTCTGCTCGTGCAGGCCTGCGCGCTCGCGCTCGCCGTCCTGCTGGCCCGCCGGGTCGCGTACTCGACGATGCGCTGGGCCCGCCGGACCGGCCGGGTGCGGCACACCGCCCTCATCCTCGGCGCCGGGCACCTGGGCATCCGCATCGGGCACGTGCTGCGCCAGCACCCGGAGCACGGCCTGGACCCCGTCGGTTTCGTCGACTCCAGCCCGCGCCTCGCCGAGGGCGAGAGCCTGCCCGCCCCCGTGCTCAGCGGGTACGACCAGCTCGCCACGCAGATCCAGGACTTCAGCGTCAGGGTGGTCATCGTCGCGTTCGGCGCGATGCGCGAGGCGGACCTCATCGAGGTCCTGCGGACGTGCGACCGGCTGCGCTGCGAGATCATCATCGTGCCGCGCCTGTACGAGGTGCACCCCACCACCAGCGACACCGACGCCCTGCGGGGCATCCCGCTGGTGCGCGTGCGTCGTGCGCCGTTCCGCACCCCCGCGTGGCGCGTCAAGCGCGCCTTCGACGTGCTCTTCTCGGCCGCCGCGCTGGTCCTGCTCTCCCCCGTGATGGCGGTCTGCGCAGCAGCGGTGCGCTGGGAGGGCGGCCCGGGGATCATCTTCCGGCAGGAGCGCGTCGGTCTCGACGGCCGGGGTTTCGACGTGCTGAAGTTCCGCTCGCTCAAGCCGGTGGACGATACCGAGTCGGCGACGAACTGGAACATCAAGCACGACGACCGGCTCGGCCCGGTGGGCCGCTTCCTGCGGCAGACCTCACTGGACGAGCTGCCGCAGCTGTGGAACATCCTCCGCGGTGACATGAGCATCGTCGGCCCCCGCCCGGAGCGCCCGCACTTCGTCGACGAGTTCAGCGGCCTGATCCCGCGCTACACGTGGCGGCACCGCGTCCCCAGCGGCCTGACCGGCTGGGCCCAGGTCAACGGCCTGCGCGGCGACACCTCCATCGAGGACCGCGCGCAGTTCGACAACTACTACATCGAGAACTGGTCCCTGTGGCTCGACATCAAGATCATCCTCCGCACCACGACGCAGGTGCTGACGCGGGCCGGCGGGTGAGCCCCGTCCGCTGGCTGCTCATGGCCAGCCACGTCCCGCCCAGCGGCAGCCTCGGCGGCATCGTCCGCTACACCGTGGAACTCGCCCGGGCCCTGGAGCGCCGGGACGACGTCGAACTGCACCTGCTCACCTCCCGCGAGGCGGCAGGCCCCCTCGCGGACCTGCTGGGGTGCCACGGGCGGATCGTCACCGTGCCGAACGCACCCGGCGCGCTCGTACCGGCCGTGGAGCGCTACCTGATGGGTCGCCGCCTGCGCGGTTTCGACGTCGTCCAGGGGACCAAGCACCTCCTGCCGCGGAACGTCGCGGCCCGCTCGGTGCTGACGGTCCACGACATGCTGCTCTTCGACCGCCCGCAGGACTTCCCGGGGCCCAAGCGGCACCTGCTGCGCCGGCCGTACGCGGCCTCGCTGCGGCAGGCCGACGTGCTGGTGTGCGTCAGCGCCGCGACGCAGCGCCGGGTGGTGGAGTGGTCGCCGCGGCTCGCTGGTCGTACGGCCGTTGTGCCCCTGGCGACGAGCCCAGCACTGCTAAAGGCGCCTTCGGTCCCCGTCGAGGCGGTCGTGGGCCGTCCCTTCGCGCTCGTCGTAGGAGACAGTCAGCCCCGTAAGAACGTCGCCACGGCGGTATCCGCGTGGCACGAGGTCGCGAAGCACCGACCAGACGCCGTGCTGGTGCTGGTGGGTCCTCCCGCCTGGGGCGAAGAGTCCTACGGGCCTCACTACGCCTACCTGGTCGATACGGGGAACGTGGTACAGCTGACCAGCGTGGGTGATGGCGTGCTTCGCTGGTGCTACGAGAACACCGCACTGGTGCTCGCGCCGAGCCTGGCGGAGGGGTTCGGCCTGCCCGCCGTCGAAGCCCTCGACCTGGGAGCTCCGCTGGTGACCTCGCTCGATCCAGCCCTCGTGGAGGCGAGTGGACTAGGAGTCGAGCACCTGCCGGCCGAGGACACCGCGGCGTGGGCAAGCCTCGCCTTGAGGCACCTCGGCGAGCGTCGCGAGGACGACTCCAAGGGTCGACGTCCCACCGAGCGGACTCGGCGCACATGGGATGACGTGGCCGCCGAGACAGTCGACCACGTCATGTCGCAGGATCGCACCGGCGTTGTGCAACGCTGACACAGGAGTCGACCACGCGGGAGCCAACCGCCTGAGCGCCGACGAGTGCCGCCCGCACTCTGCGCGGGCACTGGGCATCGACGACATCACGACGCGTGAGGAACGAGAGGTCAAAGACCGTGCGGATCATGCACATGTTCGAGCACGCTCACATAGGCGATGGACACGTCCACATCACCGACACCGGTGAGTCAACCGGTGTCCAGGGCACCCCGGGCGAGATAGCTGCCCCAAAGCAGTTCCATCTGCACCAGAGGAGCCACTGATGGAAAATATGCCACCACTAGTGTCCATCATTGTCCCGGTGTACAACGTCGCTGACTTCGTAGAGACCGCGCTGACATCAGTGCTCACTCAGACCCACCAGAACTGGGAGTGCATCGTCATCGACGACGGAAGCACCGACGGTTCGGGCGACAGAGCGCTCAGGGTCGTCGAGCGCGATGCCAGGATGCGCATGGTCCGGCAGGAGAACCGAGGACTGTCCGCGGCGCGCAATACCGGCCTGCGGGCCATGTCCAGCGATTCCTCGTATGTCGCGTTTCTCGACTCGGACGACACATGGACACCAGATGCGCTCGAGGTGCTGGTGCGCGCCCTGCGAGAAGATGAGACGGCCGCCGGGTCTTACGGGCTGGCCGAGAACATTGACGCGCTGGGCAACCCCCTGCTTCCCGGTCAGCACGCGGCCGCCCAGCGTGATCGGCGCAGGGTGTCCGGACGGCGCCTGCAGCCCGTCACGGCTACGGAACCGCTGACCTTCGCCGAGGCGGTCGTGGTGAGTCCCCTCTACCCGCCCGCCGTCGGCTTGCACCGCCGTTCGGTCGTCGATGCTGTGGGGTTTTTCGACGAGCGCTTGGCTCAGCTCGAGGACTGGGACTACTACCTACGCGCAATGCGGCATGGGCACTACGTCGCACTGGACGTGCTCGTGGCGCACTATCGCAAGCACGGCGCTCAGATGACACGCAGAACCGTTGAGCATGTAGTGGCACTGGATCAAGTGCGGCGCAAGACGTGGGAGTCCACAGAGAACTCTGAAGAGCAGCGACGGAACGCCACCGTGGCGTGGCGCCAACTCCAGGCACGCCGGACGTTCCGGAGTTTGCAGCGAACGCTGGGCAGCCTGCGACAGCGGGACTTCCCCCGATTCGCACGGCTCTCAGCAGCCACCGCTGTCTTGACGGCGCAGAACGTCCTCCCCGGGCCGCCCACCTCGAGTCCTACAATCGTGCGTTGGAGCGAGAGGAAGCTATGAAGCACCCAAGATCCACGGAAGGATACTCGTCCTCACCCGCCAAGCACACCGGTTCTCGATCACTTACCCGGTCAGCACATGCACTCCGACCGGTGTCAAAACTCGAGTTTGACGGAGCTTCTAGCGATGCTCTCTCACTGAGGCGATGGCTGAAGGCGATTAGGGCCGAGGACGGTGGAACAGCGCTTGCAGGTGCGGACGGTGCACTCGGCGGGTCCTCACGTACGGGAGAAGAGCTCGTACGGGCTCCACTGCTTCCCGTGGTCCGCCTCGGGTCACGTGATGCACCTAAAGGAAGTGGAGAACGGCATGCTGCACTGGCGTTAAGAGAACACTGCGCTGGTGCCCGCACCTAGCCTTGCCCAGGGCCTCGGACTGCATGCCATGGAAGCCTCTGGCTTAGACGCCCACCGGTGACCTAGCTCGACGCAGCCGTCGTAGGGCGATGTGGCCACGGAGACCGTGATCCATATCGTCCTGTCAGAGCTACTAGATTCGCACGGCTGGCCGCATGAGATATGGGCAGGCCCGCGCCAGCACAGGAACCTCTCCATTATGACGATTTGTGTACAGGTCCTACAACACCCCGATCACCCACTCGGCGTGCACCAGGTGGATGACACGATGACGTCACCCACCCTTGTGAGCAGCGAATGAGGAAGAGCATCGCATGCGCATCATCCATGTCCTGACCACCGACACGTTCTCGGGGCTGGAACGCTACGCAGTCGACGTGAGCACCGTGCTCGCAGCGCGAGGGCACGAAGTCCTCGTCGCCGGCGGAGATCCCGCGGCGATGCGTGATCGCCTTCCCACCACGGTGCACTGGGCGCCCGGTGCCACGCTTACAGAAGCGTTTACGACGCTACGGGCGGCAGGACGCGTCGATGTCGTCCACAGCCACATCACGAAGGCTGACTTCGCCGCGTTCGCCGCTGCTCCGTGGTCACGCGCCGCTCGTGTCTCAACCCGACACATCAACGCAGCTCGCGGGTACACTCGCTTTGCGCGGCTCGCGGCACGACCCGTTCGAGCCACCTTGCGCGCCGAAATCGCTGTCAGCCGGTTCACCGCTGACGCCTTGCCAGACGGGCGTCCGGACGAAGTTCTGTTGAACGGAGTCGCCGACGTTCCCGCCCATCGAATCGCGAGAGACCGAACGGTCCTGATCGCTCAGCGACTGTCCGCCGAGAAGGACACGTCCGTGGGGCTCGAGGGCTTTGCCCTCAGCAGTCTAGCCCGGAATGGTTGGCGCCTGCTGATCGCTGGCAGGGGTGATGAACGCGTACTGCTCGAGCAGCTGTCCCACCAGCTCGGCATCGCAGACCACGTGGACTTCTTGGAGTGGGTCGACGACATGGAATCCCTGTACGAGACAGCGGGAATCCTGCTCGCGACGGCCCCTGCCGAGCCTTTCGGCTTAACTGTGCTAGAGGCGGCCGCCCACGCCCTGCCGGTTCTGGCCGCCGGGTCCGGGGGACACTTGGAGACGGTGGGCTCCCTTCCTGCAGCTGCACTGTTCACCCCCAAGGACCCACGCTCAGTGGCTGAGGAGTTGTCGAAGCTTGCCGTCGACGCGGACCGGCGAGCCGCCTACGGTGCAGAGCTACGCACGCTCCAGCAGCAGCGGTTCACGCTGATGGAACACGTAGAGAAGTTGGAGAGTCTTTATCGCCGAGCCGTCAGCGGAGCGAGTTGATCGGGCCTTCGCGGCCTCCACACGCCAACCAGTGCAGGGTCGGGCGCCGTCGATCGACGTCCGGTCGCGCCCCCGCGCGCGAGGTGCCAGCAGATAGTCGGCACGAGCCGGGGAGGGCCATACTGGGAATCTGTAATGCGCCGAGCCGGCGCTTGTCGACGCCGTGCACCGCCAACCACGAGAAGTAGGAGACCACTCGACCATGAGGGTCATGCACGTACTCAAGCACGCTCAAGAACTCAACGGGCACGTGCACGTCGCCGTAGACCTCGCGTGTGCCCAGGCCGCTGCGGGCCATCACGTCGTGTTCGCCAGCGGGCCCGGCGCCTTCGACGACCTGCTCCAAGCGCACGGAGTGCAGGTGGAGCGCGTCACGGAAGCGACGGGGAAGCGTGCTGCGGCGCGAAGCATGTGGGACCTGCTGCGGGTGGCTCGGCGTGAACGACCTGATGTGGTTCACGCCCACATGATGAGCTCCGCCGTTCTCAGCTATCCCATCGCCAAGCTGACGGGTGCACTGCTGGTGACGACGGTCCACAACTCTTTCGAACCCCACTCCTCTCTCATGCGTCTGGGCGACGTCGTCGTGGCCGTCAGCGCAGCGGAGCGTAAATCTCTGGTCGAGCGCGGCTTCTCAGCCCGCAAGACGATGGCGGTGCTCAATGGGGCCGACGGCTCACCGCGCGAGGAGTTGCCCAAGGGAGACTTCGACTCCCTCGCGACTCCATGCATCATGACCCTTTCCGGTCTGCACCCCCGCAAAGCCGTAGATGATGTCGTTCGAGCCTTCGCTCTCGTGCAACCGGAGTTCCCCCAATGGCACCTGAACGTCGTAGGCTGGGGGCCCGACCGCGCGAAGCTCATGCGACTCACCGAGGAGCTGGGTGTCGAGTCGTCCGTGCACTTCGTGGGCGCCACGCTCGCTCCGCGCCACCTGCTCGACAGGGCTGACGTACTCGCGTCAGGGTCGCTGGCGGAACCCTTTGGCTTGAACATTGCCGAAGCGCGTGCGGCGGGCTGCGCCGTCGTCGCAACGAACGTCGGCGGGATTCCAGAAGTGCTCGACCAAGGGCGCGCGGGCCTGCTCGTACCGCCCTCCGACCCGCCTGCCATGGCCGCGGCCTTCCGTCAACTGTTGGAAGACCCTCAGACGCTGGCGCGCTGGCGAGCCAAGGCCGCAGCGGGCAGTGAGCGATTCACGGTCCAGCGGATGGCGGACGACTACGAGCAGGTGTATAGGACAGCACTTGCGCGCTGATCGGTCGCCCAGCCGCCGACGACAGCGTCCGGGCGTTTGCCCGCGTGCTGCCGCAGTGGCACCTCAACACCGCCGGATGGGCCTCCGACCAGGAGCACCTCGCCACCGAACTCGGTGTTAGACACTCCGTCCGCTTCCTGGGCTCCACATGAACTCCGCGCTATCCGCTGGACGCCGTGGACGCGTTTGTCTGCCTGGTTGGCGGCCCTGCGCCCGCCGATGACCATCGAGGCGCGCGCGGAGGACTGCACCTCTGTGGGCACCACGGTCGGCGGTGTATTTACAAGCCGTTGCATTAGTTCCTGGCGGGTAGTCGCCGAACGCAGATGAGCGTCACCGCCAGGCAGGCCAACGCAGTGATCGTGGTGCTGCTGGTGTCGTAGCGCAGCGCCAGACGCTTGTAGCTCAGCAGCCAGCTGATCGTGCGCTCGACCACCCAGCGGTACTGGCCCAGGCGCTGGCTGGACTCTACGTCGATGCGGGCGATGCGCGCCGCGATGCCCCGCCGGCGCAGGTAGGCGCGAACTCGGCGGTTGTCGTAGCCCTTGTCCGCGTGCAGCTTGAGCGGGCCGCGCCGAGGCCGGCCGCGACCGGTGCCCTTGACCGAGCGCTGTCTGTCGAGCAGCGGTGCCAGGAACAGCGAGTCGTGCCGATTGGCGCCGGAGAGCACGACGTTGATCGGCAGCCCGTCGGCGGTGACCAGCAGGTGGTACTTCGTGCCCAACTTCGCTCCGTCCGTGGGGTTCGGGCCCGTCAGCTCACCCCTTTTTCGCCCGGACGCTGACGGAGTCGGCGCTGGTCCGAGACCAGTCCAGCAGGCCCTGCTGCCCCAGCCGGTCCAGCACGACGCCGTGCAGCTCGTCCCACACGCCGACGTCCTGCCACTGGCGCAACCATCGCCAGCACGTCCAACCCGAGCCGTACCCCAGCTCGAGCGGCTGGGGGCACCTCCCGCGTGCGGGGGACTTGGCCCAGCCGATGCCGGTGCTCAGCACGAAGACGATACCCTCGATCACCGCCCGGGTCCTCGCGCCGTGGACGCCCCGTGCGCCTACGCGGTGCCGGTGGCGGCGGCGGGATGAGCGGGGCGAGCAGCTCCCACAGCTCATCGGTGATCAACTGACGAGGCCGAACGAGGGCGTCGGTGGCCATGCCGACCAGGCTGCGCTTGGCTCAGCGCGACACGCCAGAGCCTTGGATCAAGTTCTGCAATGAGGTCTTAAGGTGCTGGACAACGGACGGTCCGACCTGCTGGCGTCCCCCTCCAACCCGGAGGTCGCGGCGGCGCTGCGCACACTCCTCGCGGACCACGAAATCTCGCCCTACGGCGCCGGCAGAGCGAGGGGGAGCAGGCGCTTCACCGTCCAGTGCGTCACGGACGACGACGAACGCATGTACCGGACGGCACTGCGGCGTACTCGGCGCAGAGCGGGCCGACAAGACCGCTCAGGAGGGCGTGAGGTTCCACCGGCTCCGCCGCAGGCGCGCCACCAGGACGCCGCGGGCGTAGTGCGCCCGGATGTAGCGGTCGGACTTCGGGTCCGAAACCAGGGACGCCGCGCGCAGCACGAGGAAGGAACCGAGCGCCTTGAGTGGATGCAGGCGGGCCGGCAGCGGGCCGGTCGTCGGTTCACCGACGACCTCGGACACGCCGCCCCAGTAAGAGCGGCGCCTGATCCAGCCACGCGTCAACCGTTCTTGGGGGATGAGATGCTCGACCACGAGGGAGGCGTCGAACACGACCCGCCACCCGCTCTCGTGGACCGCGTACTGGAGGCGGTTGTCCTCCCCGCTCAGGAGCACGTCACCGATACGACCCAGGTTCTCGGGGTAACCACCTGCATCCCGCCACGCGGCCGAGCGCAGCAGGAAGTTGCCTCCGTACGCCTCTTGAATGCCGTTCTTGAAGGGCCGCTCTATGTCCTCGATGCAGGACAGGAACATCAGCCATCTCCATCCCACGTACTGCGGGCGAGCACCGGGCCAGCGTGGCAGGATCCGCCCGCCGATGACGCCGACGTCGGCCGCGGCACCAATGACCGCCCGGCGTGCCGATTCCCACCAGTCGTCCGCCACAGCGATATCATCGTCAACGAATGCCACCCACTCAGCACCGGCCTCCCGGACACCGGTGTTCCTGGCGATCGCCAGCCCCGGCTCGGCGCAGCGCACGAGCCGAACGCTCGAGTGCGCCGCTGCAAACCGTTCCAGCGCCGCCGCGTGCTCGGCAGAGGACGCGCTGTCCACGACGAGCAGAGGCGCAGCGGGGTCTCCAGCCAGCAGGCGTTCAACGGCCGCGACGGCCGCCGGAGCGCGGTTGTGGGTGCAGATGACGACGCAGAGGGGCGCGTTCATCGAGGGTCTCCCGTCCTGTTCATGGACAATGTGGTCGGCGGGGCAGTGGCCGTGTGACCCCGCTGTCTTTGGTTCACCGGCGCCGGAACCTCCCCGCCGCGTCCCACAGGTGGCTCCAAAGGAAGCGGACGTCAGCGCCCCGGACGAGCACGAAGTCCCTGACGCGGACCTGCGGGATTCGGCGCACCATGACGCTTGAAAGGAGCAACACGGCAGTGGTGTCCAGGACGCTGGCGAAAGCGGCGCCCAGCGCACCAAAGTGCCCGGCGAAGGCGAGCAGGCCCGCTACGTTGACGACAAGGGCGAGCGCCTGCGCCGACGAGCGCAGGCCCGGCCGGCCGAGCGAGGCGGCCGCCGCCCCCAGCATGAGGCCGGGCACAGAGAATACCTGGCTGGCCAGGAGGATGAGCGTGGTCGGAATGGCCGCGGTGAAGCTGTCGCCGAAAAGCGGGCCAATCCAGAACGGCAGCGTGGCACCCACGGCAGCTGAGCCGAGGAGCGAGAGCAGCAGCGTCAACCTGCCCACCTGCGCCAACCGCTCGACGTCCGCGGTGGCGCTGCCCACGCCGAACAGGACGTCGCGGACCGAGGTAGTGAAGATGTAGGGCACGTCGGCGATCGTGATGGCGACGGCCAGCAGGCCCACCTGCTCGACGGACGCGAGGGGTGTGAGCAACACCGGATTGATCTTGCTGAGCACCATCACCGCCACTGAGCCTGCCCAGGCACGCGCCCCGAAGGCCACGAGTGAGCGGAAGAGCCCCTCCTCCGGTACCGAGCTCGGCTCCTGATCCCGCCCCGGAACGAATACGCGCCAGTACAAGCCGGCGGTGGCGACGGGGACGAGGCAGGAGACGAGCACGGCGACCAGCGCCGTCAAGTGGCCCAGCAAGGCGAGCGTAGCGAGCAGGATCAGCCTGCCGATCCCGACGACGAGCTTCTCCGCGGTGATAGCGCGCCACATCTGCTGTCCAACGGCCACCCCTCGCACGAGCCCGAGGTAGACCCCTGGCAGGCAAAGCGCCGCCGCGATGATGATGAGCCGACCCAGCGCCTCATCCCCCTGGGACAGCACCGGCGCAAGCACGGCCACGAGGGCGATGAGCGGCAGTGCGATGGCCGTCGTCAGCAGCACCGACCGGCCCAGCGTCTGCAGCGTCTGCGAGCGCCGCCTGGCGAGGTGGTAGGTGAGCGCGTCCGGCAACCCGAAGGAAGCCAGGCTCGCCACGATGAGCCCCGGCGCCAGCGCTGCAGAGAACTGCCCGCGCCCGGTGACCCCCAGAGAGTGAGCGAGGATGGGAGCCGTCGCCAAGCCGGCCAAGGGGCCGACGGCGCTCGCGGCGGTGGTCAGAATCAACGTCCGCCGCAGGCGCCAGGCGCTGCCGGTGGTCTCAGCGGGCGCCATCGAGCTTTCCCGCCGTGTCGCGGCGGGGTGCCGACGTGCGCCCCAGGTCGGTCCCCCGGACGTGGTCCAGCGCCACGCTCACCGCGCTCGCCCCAACGCCGTCGAGCAGCTCGACGGCGTAGAGGAGCTCGGGGCGCGTGGTCGCGCCCGACTCCACAACCAGCAGGCTACTGCTGCTCAGCGCGGCGACGACCGACGCCTCGGAGCGCTCGACCACTGGGGGGCAGGAGATGAGCACGTAGTCGAAGCGCTCCTGCAGCGTCGCCAGCAGCTCACGCATGGGCGCCGTGCTCACACGCTGGGCAGAGGAGGCCTCGACCGCCCCTGCGGCAACCGACCAGACGCCGCGGTTGCCGCTGGACCTCAGCACCTCCTCCGCTGTCGCCCGGCCCGCCAGGACGTCGGCGACGCCTGGCCCCTGCGCGCCTGGGCCGGACTCTGCATGACGCCCGGCGGGCGGGCGCAGGTCCGCATCGACGACCACCACCGCCAGGTCGATCTCTCCCAGCACTGTGGCGAGCTGGGAGGCGACCTCACCTGCCTTAGAGACAGACGTCACACCCGCCACAGCGATCACCCCACCGGTCCGGGTGCCGAACTGAAGGTTGGCACGGAGGTGTCGGAAGTACTCAAGCCGGACGTCACCGGTAGTAGAGCGCGATCCTCGAGCCCTCGAGGCGGGCAGCGACGTCACCGTGGCCAACTGCAGACCGCGCGGCAGGTCGAAGACGCTCCGTATGCGGTTGTCCAGCGAGTTCAGCACGACCACCGCTCCCACCCCGAGAGCCAGCCCGATCACCGCACCGAAGAACAGGTTATTGCGCGGACGCGGGCTGACCGGGGCGTCAGGGAGCACGGCGGGCGTGACGACGTCGAGCACTAGTGCCTGATTCGGCCCGGACGTGTCGGTAGCCGGCGCCTGCCGGCTGAGTGCCTCCGCCACGCCCTGCGCCCGCGACCGAGCAGCCTCCGCTGTGTCGGCGGCCGCCGTGATATCGATGAAGGCCTGCCCCTCGCGCGAAGCCGATGAGACGCTATTCCTGAGGTCCAGGACGCTCGCTCCGCTGGCCACGGCGGCCGCCTGCAGGGTCACGTCGGATGTGGCAAGGCTGGCGTACGTCGCTACCCGGTCGAGAGCTAGGGAGTTCGCCTGCTGTAGCTCAGCCGCAGTCTCGCTGCGCAAGGAGACGAGAATGGAGGCCGTGGACGTGTAGGTCGGCGTTGTGAGGAGGGTCCGTACATTAGCCGCACCGACGCCCAGCAGCATCAACAGGATGACGAGCAGCCAGCCCCGACGGAGGAGTTGGAGGTATTCACGCAACGTCACTAGCTGATCCTCGGGTCGTCGGGGTCTTCAGGAAGGGAGCATCGGGAGCCAGCGCAGCCCGAGCGCGTGCCGCTGTGGCGGCGTGGGCGAGGACGCCCAGCGATAGCCACAGGATGCCACTGGTGTCGGCGAGGTCCGGACCGGAAATGACCTTGACCAGCAGTTGAGCGATCAGCGCCCACGTCACCGGCCGCACCAGTGGAACCGGCCAGGTGTCGCGCACGAGAACCCAGATCGCGGTCGCCAGCAGCAGCGCGCCGATAATGCCCACGGTGCTCAACAGGGATGCAGCGAAGGACGACGCGCGGTTCGACCCCAGCCCCGTGCCCAGCCCCAGCGTGTCCACGAGCAGGGTGAGCGAGAATGCGTCGGAACCGGAGCGGTCGTCGTAGGAGTTGGAGCCCACCTTCTCGTCCACGATGGCACCAATGAAGTTCGCCGACCACGGCAGGAGCCAGAGCGCAGCAATGGCCGCGGTGCATACAATGAGGGTGGTGGAGCGGCTGAGCGACCCGCCGTTCAGCACGAACCGGGAAGCAGCCACCGCCAGAGCGATGGCCGCGAGGGCAACCCCGGCGACGAAGAACGTCGCGGAGGTGGACACGCACCCCAGCAATACCGCGGCCGCCAGCGCAAGCAGTAGTAGCAGCCGCCGCAAGCCCTGTACCGAGCGCAGCCGCGACGCGGTGTACGCGATAGTGATCAGCGAGGACGCCGCAAGGCCGGCGGGTTCCGACAAGATGCCGCGCACGCGTGGAGCACCCCCGGGGAAGGTGTTCTGGAACGTGAAGGCCGGGGAGTTGTCGAAGAGCCCCTCCGGGAAGGGCACGCCGGCGACCTGGTGCGTCCACGCCCACAGGGAAAGCGTGGTCGTGGTGATGGCCGCGATCCCCACGACCTCTGGACCGATCGACTTTGAGCGCGCCAGGAATACCACGACGCAGACGCTGAGGATGACGTAGACGATCTGGGCGATGTTGGACTTTGTCAACACGCCCGCCATAAGCCGGTTGCCTTCCCCGCCCGGTGACAGCACCGGCAGGCCGTCGAAGACCATCGGGGCGATGAGGGTGACAAGCACTCCCACCACGACGAGCAGTACCAGCGGCCGCGCCCCAGGCACCGGGGCGAGCACTACCCCCGGGCTCCACCGCACGCGCTGCAGGTGGCGCAAGACGATCCCTACGGCCGCGCCGACAGCGACGGCGTAGAACGTGGGCAGCGCGACGGCTCCTAGCACGAGAGCAGCACCGATCGGAGTCGCACCTCCTAGTGCCAGGGCGAGGCCGTAGCCCTTCGGGTGCAAGACGCCCAGAAGCACGACGACCACCGTGAGCAGCGTTAGCGTGGTGATCCGTGCCTCCGAGGTCTAGGCGCTCCGAGCGCCCGTGGACGCCGCCTGTAGTTGTCGTGCGATAGTACGTCGCACTGGATGTTCCTTGAGGTGCGAACAACCCGGAGGGACCAGCAGACATGCGCGCGGCGAAGAAGCGGTGGCTCGCGGCCGCGGTCATCGCCGTACTGCTGGCAGCCGGCAGCACCACTGTCCTTCTCTTCCGCTCGACCACCCGCGTAGCCGTGTCTGCCTCTTCAAGCGCTGCCGGGACCCGCCCGGACGAGCTGCTCAGGCGCTCACCGGACTCTCCTTCGGCTGAGCGTCCCGTGGCGTGGGCCAGTGATAGCGAGACCGTGGGCGCATGGCTGTCACTCGACTGGACGCGCCCGACTCGTGTGAACCGCGTGCAGCTCTACGCTGCCGGCAGCGGCGACCGTGCGCCGCGCTCGGTACTGCTGGGCTTCGACGATGGGTCCTCGCTGCTGGTGACAGCGGGTCCGGAGGGGAATGCGATGGTCACCTTCCCGGAGCGCCGCACCTCACGGGTGCGCATCACTGTCGCCGAGGCGGCTCCCGGGGCGAAGTCGATCGCCTTGGCCGCGCTGGCCGTCGACGACGGCGGACCCTTGGTCGATGCGCTCCCGGCCGGGGAGCTCGCGCGCCTGGACGCTTCCAGCGGCTTGGAGCCGGGCGCCGGGGTGCTCCAGGACGGTGACGCAGCGACCAGTACGACGGGTGGGGAGTGGCTGGCCGACGCCTTCGACCCCTCTCCGTGGGTGCGGGCACGGTGGAGCCGGCCGGTAGAGGTGTCCAGCGTCCAGGTGCTCGGTCCTTCGGCAGCGCCTTCAGGGATCGAGCAGGTAGGTCCAGTCATGCTGAGCGGTGTGCTCCGCTTCGACGACGGGAGCGAGGTGGTCGTCTCAGGTGTCGAGAGCGGGGGTTCGCAGCCGACGACGATTGGCTTCGCGCCTCGAGTGGTCCGCTGGGCGCGCCTAGATCTGGCTCGCTCAGCGCCCAATGCTGACGCGGGCTTGCGTGAATTCCAAATCTACGGACCAGGCACGACCCCACCCCGGTGGTCCACAACCAGCAGCGACTACGCGGTGGACCCACCGGCAGTGGACTGCGCGGACGCAGGGCCAGCAGGTCCTATCCCGTGGCCGCAGGAGCCTCTAGAGCTCGTGTGCCCCGGGCCGGGTGCCGCCGTGTCCGGCCGCACGACCGTGGTCGTCGCCGCCAGCCCCGGCACGGTCGTCGAGGCGGCTGGTCCCGTCACGCCGGGCGCTTCCGCCGTACCGACCATGCAACTGCTGGCCGAGGGCACTGCCGGCTCGAACGGGCGCGCAGTGCTGACGCTGGACACTGCCGACGTACCGCGCGGGCCCATCACGATCCTGCTGCAGGCCGAGGGCACCGGCGCCTCCGCTGCCGTGCCCCTCCAACTGTTCCACCGCGGAGGGCGCATGACCTCATCCCCCACCTTCGCCCCCCGAGGCTTGACGCCGCAATGGAGCGAAGAGTTTAATGGACCAGTCTCGGTGTCCGCAACTGGCGAAGGCGCGTTGTACGCCGCGGCCAAGCCGACGGCGTCCGGCGCGGAGAGCTTCGGAGAGGCCGCCTTCGCCGACCCAGCCTCGGGTGCGGGTACCGTGGCGACGGTGGACGGCTACCTGCGGCTTCGCGCGGAATCCACAGCCGGGCGCACCGCGGCAGCACAGCAGGGACAATCAAGCGTGGGCGGCATGCTCTCCTCGTTGCGCGTCGGTGCCGGAGGCTTCGCAGCGCAGTACGGGTACTTCGAGGCACGCATGACTGGCGCGCCCGGACGGGGCTCCTGGCCCGCTTTCTGGACGTTGAATACGCGGAGTGCGACGCGGGACAACGCGGTGGTCGGTGAGGCCGATGCCGTGGAGCTGTACGGGCACAATCCTGCCGGCAGCTGCCACACCATCCACCACTACGACCCGACGTTCGAAGGAGGCCAGCGCGGCGAAGGCAGATGCCTCGGCGATAACGGCTTCTCGGACTGGACGACGAACTGGCACACCTATGGCATGAGAATCGTACCTGGCGGGGCCCTATTCTTCATCGATGGTGTGCAGGTGGCCGACCTGCACGGCAAGCTTGGCCGCTACGACGAGCCGTTCTTCTTCATGGTGAACTTGGCGCTGGGGGGCGATTGGCCCGTCGACCTTTCAGCAACCGCGGGCAGGACGGATCTGTACGTCGACTGGATTCGCGTTTATACCTGAGCATCTGCTTGTACCGGCTGTCGCCGACCCCAGCGGAGCTCGAGGAGTCGGCGGACGGCCGGCCGGGGTGCGAGCAGGACGCTTGCGCACCAACCAGCGATGACCACACGGTCTCGCCATGACTCCGGTCCGGGCTGCAGGGGCGAGCGCAGGACGTCCAGGAGCTGGCGCGGACGCCCGTCACCTGGCAGGCCTGCAGCCGCGGGCGAGACCCGCTCCGCAGCGACGCGGAACTGTAGGAGCTCCCGACTTCGGCGCAGGGGAGCCTCGTCGACGTGGCCTTCGCCCCCCGCACCAGCGACGTCGCGGGCGAAGCGCCACCGCGCCCTGGCACGCACCACTTCGCGGGTGAACCGGGTGTCGTCCACGAGGAGGTTGCTGTCGTTCGCGCCGTGCTGCCGGTAGCCGACGACTACTTCCGGGACTGTGACGACATCTCCGAGGAAGGGGGCAGCAGCGAGGCACCCCGAGTCGGCGAAGTCCCCCAGCTCCGGGCCGAGCGGGAAAATGCGCTCCAGGAAGTCGCGCGCGTAGGCGTTGCCCGAGGCGGGCGGTGTGGGGTAGGCCGTGGTCGTCGTGGCCCAGCGGCGCACGTCGGCAGGTGAAGGCACCGGGTCGTAGGCCGGGAAGGGCGTGCCGATGGCAACTCCGATCCTGTCGATGCGCTGCATGCGGAACTGCACCTTGCTGACGCCGTCCCGCCACGCGCGCGCCAGATGCACCGGCAGGTCCGGCGGCAGCACGTCGTCAGCGTCCAGGAAGACCACGACGTCACCCGTGCTCTCCGCGAACCCGCGGTTGACGGCGACGCGCTGACCACCGTTCTCGGTGAACAGCGCCCGGACGCGGGAGCCGTAGCCGCTGATGACGTCGCGCGAGACGTCGGTCGAACCGTCGTCGACGACCACGACCTCCACGTCGTCCCAGCTCAACGCCAGGGCGCTGTCGATGGCCTGACCGACGTAGGCCGCGTAGTTGTAGTTGGCGATGACGACGCTGAGGCGCTTCACGACTCCACCGGGATGTCGAGGATGCGCTCGGGCGTGAATCGGCCCCGCGCGACGTCAGCGAGGGCTCGCACGTTGCCCCGCAGTCGTCGCCTCCTCCACGCTCGCTCCTGGTGCACGGTGGACTTCACGACGTTCATCGCCACGCGCCGGCCGGCCTCGTTGGCGACGAGCCACAGCGGGAAGCTGCCCTTGCGCATCAGGTAGCACGGGTTCATCACCTGCGAGTAGCCGAGCCGCTCGTGGGCCGTGCGTCCACCGGACTTCACTCCGCGGTGCACCACGACGCAGTCGTCGACCCGCGCGACGACCCCGTAGCGCATCAGGCGGCGGGCGAAGTCGTGGTCCTCGAGCCAGCCGTACAGCGGCAGGCGCTCGTCGAAGCGCTCCTGCGGGGCGACGGTGCGGCGGTAGGCGAAGTTGCAACCGTACAGCTCCCGGCCCTGTCGCCACCTTTCCGTGACCGGCTCGGCCAGCGACGACGCCAGCGCGGCCAGCGCCCGCTCCTGGGGGATCGCGTCCCCCACGGCACCGTCGAGCAGGACCCTGCCGGTGAAGGCGACGACCTCCGGGTGCTGCGCAAAGAAGGCCATGCCCCGCTCGAGGTAGTCCTCCCGCACGACGGCGTCGTCGTCGAAGAAGAAGACGTGGGTGGCGTCCGGCACGGCGTCCAGGCCCGCGTTGCGCTGGGCCGACGAGCCGAGGTCGTGCACGACCCGGGTGTTCGCGGGAATCTGCGACGGCAGGCTGTCGGTGTCCGGGACGGACAGGACCAGGGTGAAGTCGCCCCTGGTCTGCTCCTGCAGGCTGTCGATCAGCTCCGCGAGGATGGCGGGTCGCCCCTTGGAGGCGACGACCACCGCGACGCGTGCGGCACCGGGGTCATCGGCACGCTCGGTGGGGCGGCCGGGTGTGGTCACGAAGTCTCCAGGTCCAGCCCGGCTGCGACACCGCTCGCGACGAGGTGCAGCGGTGCAGCCCGGACGTCTTTCGTGCGGTCAGGGGTAGGACGAATCTAACGGGCGTGGACGGGACCTCGTGCGCTCGTCGAGCAAGCCGCCCACGACTCGACCCCTACTGTCGACGGTGAGTGAGGGGAATGGAGCACTGTGTCCACCGTCCGGGCGAACAAGTTCACCCCTCGGGCCGGTGCCATCGGGGCGCACGACGAAGACGCCCCCTTACGCCCCACGACGTGGGCGCACCGGCAGTGGATCGTTGCGCGCGGTGGCGGCGCGCTTCCGCGCCGAGCTACGGCCGGCGGGCCTCCTCACGCATCGGCGCGAGCACGAGCACCGGAGGGCGCGCGAGCCGCTGGAGTCCTGGCACCGGCCCGCGGCGCACCCGCTCCGTCGACCACCCGTCACCCCACGTTCGCTGTGCGGTCCTTGTGCAGTAGCGGTGGGGTGTCCAGACTCCGCGGCGTGAGACCGCGCACCGTCGCCGCCGCCACCCTGGCCGCCGCCACGCTCCTGACCCCCCTGACCGCCACCGCCTCGACCGGCGCCCCGCAGGGCCGCGGGCACTGGCCCGGGCACCACCACTGGCAGCCGCAGGCCACGGCCCCGCTGGTGGTCGGGCACCGCGGCGCCTCCGCCTACCGCCCCGAGCACACCCTGGCCTCGTACGAGCTGGCCGCGCGCACGGGCGCCGACGTCATCGAGCCGGACCTGGTCTCCACCAGGGACGGCGTGCTCGTGGTGCGCCACGAGAACGAGATCTCCGGCACCACGGACGTCGCCGAGCGCCCGGAGTTCGCCGACCGGCGGACGACGAAGGTGATCGACGGCGTGGAGCTGACCGGCTGGTTCACCGAGGACTTCACCCTCGCGGAGCTGAAGACGCTGCGCGCCGTGGAGCGCCTGCCGGAGCTGCGCCAGGAGAGCACCGTCTTCGACGGCGCCTTCGAGGTGCCCACCTTCGAGGAGGTGCTCGACGAGCGCGAGCGCCTCTCGCGCGAGCTGCGCCGGAACATCGGGGTCATCCCCGAGATCAAGCACTCGACGTACTTCGACTCCATCGGGCTGTCCATGGAGGAGGGCGTGGTGCGGGCGCTGGAGGAGCACCGGCTGAACCGCCCGGGCTCGGGCGCCACCGTGCAGTCCTTCGAGCTGACGAACCTCGTCGAGCTGCGCACGGAGCTGGGCCTGCGCGCGGACTCGGTGTTCCTGACCTCCTCCTCCGGCGCCCCGGCGGACCTGGTCGCCGCGGGCGACCCGCGCCAGTACGCGGACCTGCTGGTGCCCTCGGCGCTGCGCGACCTGGCCCGGTACGTGGACTCCATCGGCCCGTCGCTGGACCAGGTCGTGGCGCTGGAGGAGGACGGCACCCTGGGCGAGGAGACCCGCCTGGTCGACGACGCGCACGCCGCCGGCCTGACGGTGGTGCCCTACACCCTGCGCCCGGAGAACCAGTTCCTGCCGGTGGACTACCGCCTGGGCGAGGACCCGGCCGACTTCGGCCGCGTCCTGGACCTGGCGCAGGTCTACTTCGAGGCCGGCGTCGACGGCATCTTCACCGACGCCCCGGACCTGGGCGACGTGGCCCGCGACCGCTTCGTGGCCGAGCGCGACGGCGAGGCGCAGGCCGGCTGAGCAGCCGGTCGAGCACCCGGCAGGGAGGGGCCGCGGCGAGCGCCGCGGCACCGGTGGGGACGGAGCCCGCCGGCCGCGCGGCCAC